>CAZWMF010000255.1:0-6149 GCA_964634535.1 uncultured Opitutaceae bacterium
GCCGGGCTCTTCGGTAGAGTAGGATTATGGCCTCCCCCCGTTCCTCTCGCGCCCCTGTTACCGGGAAAACGCGCCAGCCCCTGCCGAAGCGGACTTCGGCCGGGCGGCCCGGACTCACCGCGGAAGGCGGACCGCTGAAGACCGAAAAGGCTTCGTTCCTGACCGATCCGTTGCTCAACAAGGGCACGGCATTCACCGAGGCCGAGCGGGATGCGCTGGGCCTGCGGGGCCTCCTGCCCCCGCGCGTCTTCACGATCGAGGAACAGGTGCAGCGCACTTTGGGCGCGCTCCGGCGCAAGTCCGAGGCGCTCGAGAAGTACATCTACCTCGTCAATTTGCAGAATCGCAATGAGACGCTGTTTTACCGGCTGATCGCCGAGCACCTCGAAGAACTCGTGCCGATCATTTACACGCCGACCGTCGGCGAAGCCTGCCAGCAGTACGGCTCGATCTTTCGGCGGCCGCGCGGCCTGTTCATCAGCCGCCACGACAAGGGCCACGTCGAGGAGATCCTGCGCAACTGGCCGCGCGAAGGCGTGCGGCTGATCGTCGTGACCGACGGCGAGCGCATCCTCGGGCTGGGCGATCTGGGGGCCCTCGGCATGGGCATTCCGATCGGCAAACTGTCGCTGTACACGGCTTGCGCCGGCGTGCATCCATACTACACGCTGCCGATCACGCTGGATGTCGGCACCGACACCGCGGCCCTCCGCGACGGCAACTTTTACATTGGCGCCCAGGAAAAGCGGTTGCGCGGCCCGGAGTACGACGAGTTCATCGATGAATTCATCAACGCGGTGAAGGCGGTGTTTCCCCGCGCGCTGCTCCAGTGGGAGGATTTTGGGAATACCAACGCGTTCCGGCTGCTGCACAAGTACCGGAGCGCCCTGCCAAGCTTTAACGACGACATCCAGGGCACGGCCGCCGTGGCGCTGGCCGGGCTGATCGCGGGACTGCGGGTGACTCAAGGCAAGCTGACGGAACAGCGTCTGCTGTTCCTGGGCGCCGGCGAGGCCGGCACGGGCATCGCCGACCTGTATGTGGCGGCGGCCCGGGCGGAGGGGCTCAGCGAGGCGCAGGCCCGCGGCCGGTGCTGGTTTGTCGATTCCAAGGGTCTCCTCGTCAAGAACCGGGGCGACGTCCTGCCCGAGCACAAGATTCCGTATGCTCACGAGCACGCCCCGCTGTCCTCCCTATTGGAGGCGGTCAAGGCGCTCAAGCCGACCGCGCTGATCGGCGTGTCGACCCAGGGCGGGGCTTTCAACCAGCAGATCATCGAGGCGATGTCGGCTCAGAATCCCCGGCCGATCGTCTTTGCGTTGTCCAACCCGACCTCCAAGTCGGAGTGCACGGCCGAGCAGGCCTACACCTGGTCCAAGGGCCGCGCCATTTTTGCGAGCGGCAGCGCCTTCGCCCCGGTGGTGTACGAGGGTCGCCGGCTCGTGCCCGGCCAGGGCAACAATATCTATATCTTCCCCGGCGTGGGCATGGGCGCCCTGGCGAGCGAGGCGAGCGAGGTCACCGACGAGATGTTCTCGATGGCGGCGACCACGCTGGCCGGATTGGTGCGGCCGGAAGATCTGGAGGAGGGCCGCGTTTATCCGCCGCTCACCACCATCCGGGACGTTTCGTTGAAGATCGCGGCCGCCGTGGCCACGATGGCCCACGATACCGGTCTGGCGCGGATTCCGCGTCCGGCCGACATCACCGAGGACATCCGCGGGCGGATGTTCCAGCCGGTGTACCGCAATTACGTCTAGGCCCGCAAGCTACCGGGAGCGCTGAATCCCGGAAGACCCCGATACGGCGGGGTGTCCAACCGCAACCCGAACTCCATGCCAGCCATGCCACCCGAGGAGACATCCCCGACGGTCGCCACGGTGATGCAGCACGCGAGCGGCGACAAGCGTTTCAAGATTCTGGAGGCGCATCTGAAGCGCTTCCAGTACAAGCCGGATGCGTTGATCGAGGTGCTGCACAAGGCCCAGGAGCTGTTCGGCTTCCTCGACAACGACCTGCTCCTGTTCGTCGCCTACCGGCTCAAGCTGCCGCCCAGCCGGGTTTACGGGGTCGCGACGTTCTATCACTTTTTCACGCTCAAGCCCCAGGGGCGCCACACCTGCGTCGTATGCATGGGCACGGCCTGCTATGTGAAGGGCGCGGATCGGGTCTTGGCCGCGGTGCAGGAGCGTGCCCGGATCGCCCCGGGCGAGACCACGGCCGACCAGGCGGTGTCGCTCGTGGTGGCGCGCTGTCTCGGCGCCTGTGGACTCGCCCCGGCTGCGGTCTACGACGGGGTGGTGAATCCCCGGCAGACGCCGGAATCGGCGGTGCAACACCTGGAGGGCTGGCTCAATGGATCTTAACGACCTCGTGCAGATCAAGGAGCGGGAAATTGCCGGGCACAAACCGTTTGTCCTGCGCTGCTGCATGGCCGCCGGGTGCATGTCGTCGGCGTCCGCCGCACTTTTCGAACAACTGGAGAAGGCCGTGGCCGCGGCCGGCCTGCAGGAGAAGGTCGAGGTGCGCCGGGTCGGCTGCCTGCGGCTCTGCTGCCAGGGGCCGCTGGTGCAGGCCGATCCGGCCGGCGTCCTCTATGAGAAAGTCCGGCCGGAGGACGCGGCGGAAATTGTCGCCGCGATCCAGGCGGGCGCGGCCGGGCTCGCCCAGGCCGACCTCCGGCATCCGTTTTTCCAGGGCCAGCTATCCATCGTGTTGGCCAACAGCGGCGTCATCGACCCGGAACGCATCGAGAGCTATATCGCCGCCGACGGCTACCTCGCCCTGCGGCATGCCTTGCGCGAGATGGAACCGAATGCGGTGATCGACGCCGTGGTGAAGAGCGGCCTGCGCGGTCGCGGCGGGGCCGGATTTCCCACCGGTCTCAAATGGGGCACGGTCGCCAAATCGGCCGACGCCAAGAAGTACATCATCTGCAATGCCGATGAGGGCGATCCGGGGGCCTTCATGGATCGCAGCGTCCTCGAAAGCGATCCCCATGCCGTCCTGGAGGGTATGGCGATCGCCGCCTATGCGGTCGGGGCGGATCAGGCGTACATCTATGTCCGCGCGGAATACCCCCTGGCTATCAGCCGGCTGCAGACCGCGATCAAACAGGCCAAGCAGTTCGGGCTTCTCGGCAGCGGAGTCTTCGAGTCGCCGTTCAACCTCACGATCGATTTGCGGCTGGGGGCCGGCGCCTTTGTGTGCGGAGAGGAAACCGCGTTGATGGCGTCGGTCGAAGGCAAGCGGGGCACGCCGCGACCGCGTCCGCCCTTCCCGGCCGAGAGCGGGCTGTGGAACCATCCGACTTTGATCAACAACGTCGAAACCTTCGCCAATATCGCGCCGATCATCCGGCGCGGCGCGGACTGGTTTGCGGGTATCGGAACGGAGAAGAGCAAGGGCACCAAGGTCTTCGCGCTGGCCGGCAAGATCCGCAACACCGGTCTGATCGAGGTGCCGATGGGAACGCCCTTGCGCCGGATCGTGGAGGAGATGGGCGGAGGCGCGCCGGACGGCGCCATCAAGGCGGTGCAGACCGGCGGCCCATCCGGCGGCTGCATCCCCGCGAGCGCGCTGGACACCCCGGTCGACTACGAGTCGCTTTCGAAACTCGGCTCGATCATGGGCTCCGGCGGCATGATCGTGATGGACCAGACGACCGACATGGTGGGCATCGCCCAGTTTTTCATGGAATTTTGCATGGACGAGTCGTGCGGCAAGTGCGTTCCGTGCCGGACGGGCACGGCGCAGATGCACCACCTGTTGACGAAGATCGTCGACCAAAAGGCCACGGCCCGGGATCTGCAGAAGCTTGAGGAGTTGTGCGAGATGGTCCGCCAGACGAGCCTGTGCGGCCTCGGCCAGACCGCGCCCAATCCGGTCATGAGCACGCTGCGCTTTTTCCGGCCCGAATACACCGACCGGCTCCAGCCGGAGACGGCGGCCGCCGCGCCTTCCTGACCCTCCGCCATGCCCGCGAAAACCCTCACAATCGACGGCAAAATGGTCAGTGCGCCCGACGAGGCGACGGTGTTGCAGGCGGCGCAGGAGGCGGGGATAAAGATTCCGACGCTCTGCCATCTGGACGGGGTCTACGATGTGGGCGCCTGCCGATTGTGTCTGGTCGAGGTGGCCGGCGTGCCCAAACTCTTGCCGGCCTGCACGACGCGCATCCGCGAAGGCATGGAAATTCAGACCGACACCGAGCGCCTGCGGCGCCACCGGCGAATCACCCTCGAATTGCTCCTGGCCGAGCGCAACCACGTCTGTGCGATCTGCGTCTCCAACGGCCATTGCGAGCTGCAAACGCTGGCCTATGAGCAGGGCATCGATCACGTGCGCTTCGATTACCGCTATCCGAAGTGGGGCGTGGACATCAGCCACGCCCAGTTCGGCATGGACCACAACCGGTGCATACTCTGCGGTCGTTGCGTGCGGGTCTGCTGGCATGTCGAAGGCGCCGGCACGAAGAACGTCGCCGGCCGCGGGGCCGGCTCCCAGATCATCACCGACCTGTGCCAGCCGTGGGGCGATTCCCCAAGCTGCACGGCCTGCGGCAAGTGCGTCATGGCGTGTCCGACCGGCGCCCTGTTCCGCCGGGGGACGGCCACCGGAGAGATGGAGCACGACCGCGAGAAATTGGAGTTCATCGTGACGGCACGGGAGAAAAAACAATGGATCCCCTGAGATTGGCCACCGTTTGGTTGGGCGGCTGCGCCGGCTGCCACATGTCGGTTCTCGATCTGGACGAATATCTTCTGGAATTGGCCGCGCGCGTGAACGTGGTCTTCAGTCCGCTGGTGGACACGAAGATCTATCCGGAAAATGTCGACTTGGTCCTCGTGGAGGGCGCGATCTGCAACGAAGAGCACGTGGCGATGGCTCGGACGATCCGCGCGCGCACCAAATGCGTCGTCGCGCTGGGCGATTGCGCCATCACCGGCAATGTCACGGCCATGCGCAACGCGCTGGGGCCGGACAATGCCGGGCAGGTTCTCCAGCGCGCTTATATCGAGCTGGCCGCGACCCGTCCGTGCCTGCCCCAATTAGCCGGCATCGTGCCGGTTCTGCTCGAACGCGTGATGCCGCTCCACGAGCTGATCGCGGTCGATTACTACCTGCCGGGTTGCCCGCCGCCGGCCGCCCGCATCAAGGCGGCCGTGGCGGCTCTTCTGGACGGCCGGCCGCCGCCGCTGGCCGGCTCCGATCTGAAATTCGGCTGAGTTCATCCCCATGCAAACGGCCTCCCGCATCGTGATCGACCCGGTGACCCGCATCGAGGGCCACGCCAAGATCACGCTTTATCTCGACGAAGCCGGCAACGTCGCCGATGCGGCGTTTCATGTGGTGGAATTTCGCGGCTTCGAAAAGTTTTGCGAGGGCCGGCCGCTGGCGGAGATGCCGGCGATCACCGGACGGGTGTGCGGCATCTGCCCGGTGAGCCATCTGCTCGCCTCGGCCAAGGCGGGCGACGCGATCCTGGCGGTCGACGTGCCGCCGGCGGCGGACAAGCTTCGCCGATTGATGAACCTGGGGCAGCTCGTGCAATCGCATGCGCTCAGCTTCTTTCATCTGAGCGCGCCGGATTTTCTGCTGGGCTGGGACACCCCGCCCGCGCAGCGCAATGTCTTTGGGCTGATCGCGGCCAATCCCGAGCTGGCCCGCGCCGGCATCCGCCTGCGCCAATTCGGCCAGGAGATCATTGAGCAGCTGGGCGGCCGGAAGATCCACCCGGCCTGGGCCGTGCCCGGGGGCGTCCGCAGCGCCTTGACCGAGGACGGGCGCGCGCGGATTCGGAGCGGACTGCCGGAGGCGAACGCCACCGCGCAGGCGGCGCTGGAGCTGTTCAAGAAGCTCCTCGAAACCCATTCGCGCGAAATCCAGGTGTTCGGCAATTTTCCGTCGTTGTTCATGGGGCTGGTGGACGCCGCCGGCGGCTGGGAGCACCACGGCGGCACGATCCGTTTCGTCGATGCGGGCGGCAACATCATCGCCGACCGGCTCGACCCCCAGGATTACGCCGCGTATATCGGCGAGGCGGTCCAGCCGACGTCCTACCTCAAGTCCCCCTATTACCGGCCGCTGGGCTTTCCGGACGGACTGTACCGGGTGGGTCCGCTGGCGCGGCTCAACGTCTGCGAGCG
>CAZWMF010000256.1:0-6125 GCA_964634535.1 uncultured Opitutaceae bacterium
GAAATAGCGGCTGCCCATCTCCTTGATCTTGAGCTTGGCCACGCCGTGCCGGCGGTTGCTCCAAGAAATCGGCACCACCTTCCAGCTGAAACCCCGCACGATGGCCTTGAGGGGGATTTCGATCGTCAGATTGAAATGCGGCGCCAGAAGCGGGCGGCAGCCGTCGATCACGTGGCGCCGGTAGGCCTTGAATGCGTTTGTCGTATCGTTGAGCGGAATATTGAACAGCACGCGAATGAACAAGTTCGCCAGCCGGTTGATCGCCCGCTTGAGCCTCGGATAATCGACCACGCGCGACCCGCGGATGAAGCGGCTGCCAAACGCGCATTCATACCCGGACTGCAGAATCTCCCAATAATTTGCGGCGTCGCCCGGATCGTCCGACAAGTCGGCCATCATGATCACGACCGCATCGCCGCGCGCGTTGTCCAAACCGCATATCACCGCGCGCCCGAATCCATGGAGACCTTCATTGCGAATGGGGCGCAGTTCGGCGATCTCCGCGCCCAGGCCCGCCAGGACGGTCCAGGTTCCATCGGTGCTGCCGTCGTCCACGACCACGATTTCATGGGGAATCTGTCGGCGTTGCATTTCCGCGGAGAGCGAGCGCACCATCGACGGCAAGGCCGCTTCCTCGTCGCGGGCCGGAATCACCACGGAGTAAAGCGTGAGCGGCGGGGGCCGGTCCAGCGGTGGCGGGGAGGTCGACATCCTCTTAGAAGGCGGCGCTCAACTCCATCCAGTCGGGATGCCGTTCGGCATGGACGGCGATTTCCTCCCAGATTTCGGCGATCGCGCAGGTCGGCTGCCAGTCCCATAGCTTGCGGGCTTTGGCCGAATCCAATACGATCCATGGCAGGTCGAAGGGCCGCAGAGCCGGATTCCCCGCCACCGGGTGCTCGCCAAATCGCTCCGCGCACCATGCGCTCAGTTGGCGGAGCGATCGCGCCGAGGCCGATCCGCCGGAAACATTGACGATCCGCTGGTCGGCTTCGAGGCGGGGCGCGCCGAATTGGGCCCGGAGCAGCGGTGCAAGGTCGCGCGGATGCAGGCAATCGCGCACCTGCCGGCCGGTGCCGCCAAAGCCCAGATAGGTGAGCGGACGCTTGCGGAGCCAGGAGTTTATCCAAAATGCATAGATGCCCTGGTCCGGCCGGCCAAACTGTCCGGCGCCGGCCATCAACCCGCAGCGGTTGACAAAGACCGGCAGGCCGAAGGCCTCGCCGTACTCCAAAGCCAGCACTTCGCTCGCGAGCTTGGTCGCTCCATAAAGTGAGCGGGGCGCTTCGGTCGAAAAGTTTTCCCGGATCCCTTCCGGTCCGCAGGCCTCGCCCGCGGCTTCCAACCGAAAGGCGTCCGTGCCTTCGGCCAAGGGGAGCGCCGCCATCCGGCTAATGCTATAGACCCGGCTCGTGCTCAACAGGATGAAGCCCGCCCGGCACCGCTTGGCATGCTCGAGCAAATTGACGGTTCCCGCCAGATTGTGCTCGACCACCTGCCGGGCGCTGGCCTGGCCGTCGAGGCCGCCCAGGACGCTCGGATTGGCGGCTGCGTCGATGATCCAATCGCAGGCCGGCAAGGCCTCGACATCGCTCGGCGAGCGCACGTCCGCATGGCGGAGCCGGACGCCGAGGCGCTTCAACTCGTCCCGGTTCGATTCGCTGCCGGGCCGGATAAAGGTGTCGAAGCCGTGCAGTTCGAGGCCGTCCCCGTGCTCGGCAAAAGTGCGGGCAAGCGTGCTCCCGACGAAGCCGCAGGCTCCGGCGATGAGAATCTTCATGCCGACACCGTCAGAGAAAACTCCCCCGCCGGGAAGCTTCTTTTTCTATGTCGGCAATTCGCCAACCCGCCATCCGTCCGACGAATGCATCACAAGACCGATGCAAATGGAACCGGGCAATATGAGCCCGATTTGCCGAACTCTATAATCGATGCCGACTAGGGAATTTTTGCAAATCTGGTTTGGCCGATGTCGGAGCCCCAGCCGACCCAGCGCAAGGCGGCCGCGCGGGTCCTGAGCTCGAAGCCCTGCCCCGAGCGGCCAACGCAGCGATCGGACGGCTCTCGGCCCGGCAGCGGCAGATATTCCCTAGGGCGAAACCGTGGCCCCTCCGACCCGGGCTGCCGCCGCCGCTTTCGCCTTCCTGGCCGCTTCCTCATACGCTTTGCGCTGCTGGATGCCGATATCGAGCAGGTCGCTCACCAGCATGCGCGCTTCCCGCTCCTGCTTGAGGATTTCCGGACTCTTGCCGATGGTCGAGAGGTCGACGACCGGTCGATTGGGGCCGAATGTCGGGGCGGCGTTATTGGCGAAGTAGGCCGTGGCCATCGTCGACGTCGCCGCCTTGCGCAGGGACAGGATATGCGGCCGTCCGTCGAATTTGACGATCGCCTGGTTCGATCCGACGTCGTAACTGACCACTTGGATATCCCCCGTGGTGTCGCCCACCGCGAGCCAGCGACTGCGCTTATTGGCCGAATCGTACAGACAAACCCGAATTCCCAAGTCGGTTTCGCTGGCCCCCGCCAGTTCGAAGGTCTCGCCCGAGGCCGATTGGCCGGCCAAACCGGCGTCGGCGGCGGGCAGGAACGGCGAACGGTCGGCCGCCGCCGCCCGGGTGGCGACCAGCGCAAAAAGCAAAATTACACGCGGTGGCATCGCAAAAAACATCGGCACATCAACCTGGCCGATGAAGCTACACCGCCCCGGCGCTTAATTCACGTTTTTTCCAAGCCTCGACAATTTGGCGCAACGTATCTTCGACGCCGTGGATGATGTCCCACTTGGGATAGTGCGAACGCATCTTTCTCAAGTCGGAATAATAGCAGATATGATCGCCGATCCTATTCTGGTCCAAATAGATGTGACGCTGTGGTTTTCCGGTAAATCCCTCGGTGATCCGAAAGGCCTCCAAAATCGACACGCTGTTGGCCTTGCCCCCGCCCAGGTTGTAAACCTCGCCCGCCCGCGGGGCGGCCACAAATGCGGCGATGAATCGGGCGACATCCCAGGAATGGATGTTGTCCCGGACCTGCTTGCCCTTGTAGCCGAAGATCTTGTACTCGCGACCCTCCAGGTTGCACTTGACCAGATAGCTGAGGAAGCCGTGCAACTCGACCCCGGTATGGTTGGGGCCCGTCAGGCACCCCCCCCGCAAGCAGCAGGTCGGCAGTCCGAAATACCGACCGTACTCCTGCACCATGACGTCGCCCGCGACCTTGGAGGCGCCGAAGAGCGAGTGCTTGGATTGATCGATCGTAAAGGTCTCGGGAATGCCTTCGGCAAACGCCGGATCGGCGAAGTCCCAGCGGGTTTCGAGTTCGCGCAAGGCGATCCGATTGGGCGCATCGCCATAGACCTTGTTCGTGCTCATATGCGCAAACGGCGCCTCGGGGCAGCCTTGCCGCGCGGCTTCGAGCAGATTCAGGGTGCCGACCGCATTGGTGTCGAAGTCGTCGAACGGGATGGCCGCCGCCCGGTCATGGCTCGGTTGGGCGGCCGTGTGGACGATGGCGTCGGGCTTGAGTTCGCGGACCAGCGCCAGGACGCCCGCCCGATCCCGGATATCGAGCTCGTGGTGCCGAAACTTGGTCAAGCTGTGTTCGAGGCGCTGCTGGTTCCAGCGGGTGTCCCCCGCCGGACCGAAGAAAACGGCCCGCTGGTTGTTGTCGACCCCGTGGATATCCCAGCCGAGCTCGTTCGCGAAATAGGCGCAAACTTCCGAGCCAATCAGCCCCGAAGATCCGGTCACGAGGAGTTTCGACATGGGTGTTAGATATTGATGTTCCCCGGCGTTCGGCAAGGGGGATTCGTGGTGACAAATGGGTTACGTGGTGTGCGCCGTTGGCCGAGCCGGTCACGGACGCGGGCAGGCTCGTTGGCTGGATCAATTCGCGGGACCCGAGTTTGTCCGGGAGTCCGAGCAAGACTTAGCGTTTTTCCCAAACTGAAAAATATTCGAATTGATTGGCGTCGCCGATCGATTCGAAAAGCAGCCGGGCCCGGTAGCCGGTCAGCGGCACGGCCAAGAGCAGCGCCTCCTGAAACGAGGCGGAATCCCACACATGGGCGTGCTCGCGGCGGGCCCGCGCCCGCCCGACGTGGTCGCGGCGCTCCTCCGGGCTAACGGCGACGATGCCGGGGACGACGGCCCGAAGAAAATCATAGTAATGATCGTCGGGACTATCGGTGATCCCATCGAGGTAGTCCTGCCACAGGTGCAAAAACGGCGTCAGGGTCCGCGGCCGATCGAACGTGAAACGCTTGTCGGGCACCGCGATCACCGCGCGGCCCCCGGGCCGCAGAACCCGAAAAACTTCGGCAATCCCTCGCAATGGATTGGCCAGGTGCTCGAGGACATGGCAGATGACCACGAAATCCACGCTCGCCGTCGGGAAGGCGCCCAGGCCGTTTTGGTCCAGGTTGGTAATCACCGTCGGGACCACCAGGGCCGCCGGATCGACTTCCGGAAACAGGGCGCGGGCCTGCTCATGAGTCAGGGCGTCGACGTAGGTCACCTGCGTGCCCGCCGGAAGCGCCGCCGGTTCATGCAGCGCCCCGATTTCGATGCCCTGGCCGCGCAGCAGGGCGTATCCGGCCGCCCGGGATTCGAGGAGAGATGGGGAAAGCGCCATGGAAAGGACCGGCCGGAGGCGCCGCCTCAGATCGGCGCGGGAACCGGCGTCTCCACATACCGGCGTCGGTACATGAGAAACGGACGTTCGATCAAATGGTAGGTCGGCAGCGCCAGGCAAACGGCCAGCGGCAGGCAAATCGCCAGGCCGCCGAACGCTGCGTCGAATTCGCGGTGCGCGGTCAGGTACCGCGGAGCGATCACGCGGACGGCCCATACGAGGGCAAAGGAGTGCATGACGTAGATGGAATAGCTCAGCTGGCCCAGTTGAGTCAGGCTGAAATCTATGAATCTTGGAAGGCGCCAATGGCAACTCAGGTAACTGACCACGAGGTAGGTCCAGAACGCTCCTTCGACGGTCGGCCAGATGATCCACCACGCCGACTTGCCCCCGCGGTCGAAGCCGCCCCATACCTCCAACCCATGGATGCAGCCCAGAAGCACGGCGAGGGCGGCCGCCAGATGCAGGGGATGGGCAAAGGCCTTTGGGCGCGTGGCAAAGGCCCAGGCGCCCAGCATGCCCAGAACAAACTCGTCGATTCGCCCGGGCAGCGACCAATAGCTTAGATCGCGCACCTGGTCCATATGCCAGAAGGTGAAGGCGCGCACCGCAATCGCGAGCGCCATGATTCCCACCAGATAGCGGTAACCTTGCCGCAGGATAAAATCCGCCAGAAACGGGAAGATCAGGTAGAATTGAAACTCCAGGCCGATGCTCCAGAGCTGGCCAAAGTCGGGCAGACCGCTCGGCAGGACGCCCAGATCGAATACGGGCATCAGCAACATAGCGAAATCGAGCGGGGTATACTGGCCTTGATGGATCCCCACGGTGAGCACGATCGCGAACAGGTAGAGCGGGTAAATCCGGATCACGCGCGACAGAAGAAAATCGAAATAACGAATGCGCTTTTGATAGGAAATCAGGCCAAAAATAAACCCGCTGATCACGAAAAACAGGTCCACGCCGGAGGAGCCCTCGTTCAATAGATCGAAGATCGGATAGGGGTTGACCGCGGAGGTGGGGACGAGGGAGTGGTAGTAGTGATACAGGACCACCAGGCTGGCCAAAAAAATCGGAGATGGTCGAGCCGTGGAATGTAGCCGATATTCTTGCCACCAGCCGCGGTCTCCCGGCGCGGGCAGGCGACGACGACGTACCCAATTGCGAGCAGCACGCACCCGGGGAAACTGGCCCCGACTTGCAGGAGCGCGGCCATGATCCGGTGATGGGGCCAGTTCAGGACGGGCAAGAGCCAGGCGCCGAGGACCGATAACCAGAGGGCAAACAGCGCCGACCAATCGAACACGAACGTGCGCTCCCGGGCATCGCGGATCAGGCCCGGGAGGCGGGCCCACGGGCCCCCGACCGTTTCCGGTCGGCGGTCTGCTTCAGATTTTGGCAAATCGATATTTGATTAAGGCCCGGATCCAGGTGAACGGATCTCGAAAAATCCGGATCGAGTTGCGTTGACGGGTCTCGGGGGCCCTGAT
>CAZWMF010000257.1:0-6118 GCA_964634535.1 uncultured Opitutaceae bacterium
CGGCCATCGTCACCGGCGCCGCCCGCGGGCTGGGCCAGGGCATGGCGCTCGCGCTGGCCGAGGCCGGCGCCGATATCGTCGCCGTCGACGTCCTGACGGCCGAAGACACCCGCCAGCAGGTCGCCGCCCTCGGCCGCCGCTGCGCGACCCTCACCTGCAATCTCGGCGACCGCGCGGCGATTCCCCGCGTGATCGCGGAAGCCCGGCAGTTCTCCGCCCAGCTCGACATTCTCGTGAATTGCGCGGGCATCATCCGCCGGGAAAACTTCGAGAAATTCACCGAGAAGGACTGGGACGACGTGATGGGCGTCAACATCGACGCGGTGTTTTTCCTGAGCCAGCAGTTTGTCCAGGCCGCGCTCGCCCACCAGGCGCCGGCCAAAATCATCAACATCGCCTCGATGCTCTCCTTCCAGGGCGGAATCCGCGTGCCATCCTACACCGCCTCGAAGAGCGCCGTGCAGGGGCTCACCCGGTTGATGGCCAGCGAACTCGGCGGCAAGGGAATCAACGCCAACGCGATCGCCCCCGGCTACATGGCGACCGACAACACGGCGCCGTTGCGCGCCGATCCGGACCGCAGCGCCGCCATTCTGGGACGCATCCCGGCCGGCCGCTGGGGCACGCCCGACGACCTCAAGGGCGCGGTGGTCTTCCTGGCGTCGGCAGCGTCCGACTACGTCAACGGGTACACGCTGGCGGTCGACGGCGGCTGGCTCGCCCGGTAGGTGCGTCCAAGAAGAGGCCGGCGATCCTTTCACGCACGGCCGCGCGGCCATTCGCGGCGGCCGGCGAGCCGCCCCGCCACCGCCTCCGCGTCAGCGGCGGGCGTCCGGGGCGCCCCGGACGCTTTCGGTTGGCCCGAGGTAGCTCGGCCGCAGTCCGCCGGCGTCGATCAGGAGCTTTTGCAGCACCACGCCCGGATCGACCGCCCAAATTTTCAATGTGTGGTAGCCGGGCGGCGCGACGGCGTGCACGGAGCGGACCACGCGCGCGTTGGCGGCCACGTCCTGCGCCCACGCGGCGCGATCGGCTTTCAAATTGAAATCGGCCGCCACGACCGTCGCGACCTGCGGGCTTTCCTGATCGATGGCCACGGCCAGTCGGAGGGCCCGACCCGGCAGGAAATTGAGCGTGGGCGCCGTGACCGCCGCGACGGACAGGGGAGCCGATTCCAACAGATAGAATCGGTACTCGAGGCACGCCGCCTCGGCGCCCGGCCCGGCCGGCGGAGCGTCCACCGGCGCCTCGGCCCGCATGCCGGAAAGGGTGCGTCCGTAGTCGGCGATGCGAATCCACCGGGATCGGGACCCAGCGATATTGGCCGAGAAGTGCTCGGGTTCGATCGACACCACCCCCTGGTTTTCGGCAAACCCGCGAAGGGTCTCCCGCGTGACCGTGCGGTCTTTGACGATATCGACCGCGACGTCCACGGATTCGCCGGCCCCGGTGACGCGGATACGGCCTCGGCTGGGGCCCACGGGGGCGAGCGCCCAATCAATCCCCACCGAATGCCGCTGATCGCCGGCGCCGACCGTGCCCCGCCTCTCCCGGACAACGATCCAGGGCTGCGCCGGCTGAATCGTGTAATTGAACGGAGCATCGCCGCGCGCAAAAACGTCGATGTATTGCTCTTGCCGGTTGATCGAATCGAATCGCGGCAGCGCCGGGTCCTCGTTCGGCCCGGGCCAGGCCCGGGCCGAGCCCTCGACGGCGACCCCCAGCTTCGCCCCGCGCGGAACCACCGGCGTGACCAACTCAAGGGGACCAAGGGTGTTCGCGGGCGGATCATTCCAGCCGGTATATCCGATATGGGGCTGGTCCATGAAATGGGCCCAGCGACCCTGGGCGAACGTGGTATTGTAATACGCCATGAGTTCGCGATCCGCTTGAAAGAGAGTCCGGGCCGTCTCTGCCATGGTCCCGGCGCTCGCTCGCGCCTGGCGGGCATAGAGATGGTTTCGACCGGCCGCGATGTAGAGGGCGTTGACGAGGGCGGTCGCCCTCGCCGGGAACGCCACCGCTTCATAAAACGCGTTCCGCTGGGCCGTCGGCAATCGCGTCAAGAGGCCCTGGGCGTCCGCATCGAGGGAGCGGTACTCGGCCTCCACGCGTTCGGCCTCCCCATAGTTGACGAGACTGTAGGTGCCCGGTTCCAGCAATTCGGGCTTGCGCCGTCCGTTCAGCTTGGCGAGGCGTTCGGCCAGCCGGGCGATCTCCGGCGCGTGCTCGGGGCCAAAATCCCGCGCGGCCCACAACCGGGTGAATTCGTCCGAGGCATCCGGACCCCACCGGGACGGCTTCCAGGCCATCCGCAAGAAAAACTCCGTCGGTCGCTCGTAGCCCTGGAAGTGGCCAACGTTCACGATCCACAGACGGTTGGCGCCATAGTCGGCCGCCAGGGAAAGCTGGTCCCAAATCTTTGGCAATGGATTGGTGTCGATCCATTTGTAATTGCGCGGATCGCCGACGTAGTCGAAGTGGTAGTAGATTCCCGCCCCGCCCGTGCGTCCCCGCTCCCCCGCGGTCGGCAGCCGGCGCAGGTTGCCCCAGTTGTCGTCCGTCCAAAGCAGCGTGACATCGTCGGGCACGCGCATTCCCGCCTCGTAATAATCCTGCACTTCCTTGTACACGCACCACACCTGCGGCACGCGACGCAGGTCGGCATCGAGCTCCTGCTGGAGGATTTCCCGCTGGGTCCGCACGATGCCTTCGAGCATCGCCCGGTTGGCGGCCGGCCCGCCGGGCGCCATCTCGGTGTCGTTCGCCCCGCGCAGGCCCAGCGTGTACACGCTTTCGAAGCGCCGATTCCGGCGAACCCCTTCGCGCCAGAAGGCCTGCAGCACATCGGGGTTCCGCGCGTAGTTCCAATGGCCCAGCGTGTCGCCGTAGCGGCGGTCCCATTCCTTTTGCGCCCGCAGCATGGGCTCCTGGTGCGACGTGCCCATGACGATGCCGTAGGCATCGGCCAGCGCCGCGTTGGCCGGATCGTCCTCATTGAACGCATTGTTCCACATCGCCGGCCAGAGGTAGTTGCCGCGCAGGCGCAGCAAGACCTCGCAAATCCGGGCGTAGAACTCGTGCCCGAAATTGGCCGTGCCGGCCGGGACCGGCGGCTGGCGGCTCGCCGGCGCCATGCCGTACTTGGCCCGCACCCAATTGGTGAGTTCGGGCGCCTCGTCATTGAGGAAGATGCCCCGGTATTTGATCGCCGGCGGACCGTGCCGATCGGGCGCCGAATCCACGAACACGCCCCTGCGGGGCGTGACCGGCACATCCCCCCACCAGTACCAAGGCGAGACCCCCATCCCTTCGGAAAGGTTGTAAACCCCGTAGATCGTGCCACGCTTGTCGCTGCCGGCGACCACCAGCGCCCGTCCAACCCCCGGAAACGGATGGTCCACGGCCTGGGTCATCCACGACTCCCAACCGCCGCGGATTCCGGCGACGTCGAGCCGGCCTTCGCGGACCAGCCGATCCACGAAGATGCTCCGACCGAGTGTGCCGATCACGACCAAGGTCGCGCATGGCGCCAGCCCCGGCTGGATCGCCGGTTGAATGCCGCTCACGCGCACCTCGTCCTCCTGCAGGTCCCGGACCACCCGGATCACACCCGGCCAATCGTGCGAATCGACCAGGAGCGGCGCGGCCCGCCCGCCGACGATTAAAGGGAAATCACCGGGCCGACAGTCAAAGGACACGACCGGCGGCTCCCCCAAAGCCGCGCGCACCCGCTCACCCGCGCCGAAGCCGAGCAGCAATCCGACGAGCGCGCGAGCAACGCGCATGCGCAATAATGGAGCCATCGGGCAGGCGGCGTGAGACAATTGAGGATATGGGTTAGCCGACCGACCGCGGCCAGCCATTTCCCCGCGACCGCTCCCGGGACCTAGCCCAATCACGGCGTCGGTTCAGCGCAGGGTCGATGCGATCCGCGGTCACCGTGCCCGGCGCCGCCCGGGATATGCAAAAGGCCCGGATCCTCCCCCGAGGATCCGGGCCGTCCTTACCTGTCTCAGAACGAGAACGTGTTGCTAAGATCAAATTCCTGCACCGGCTTCGTGCGGGCCGCCGCCCAAGTGTGGCCATCCGGTTCGACCGAAATCGGGATCAGCCCGTCCTTGGCGAAGGCATTGCGGACATTGAGCTGAATCTTCCAGTCGATCTGCTTGGTGAGCTTGTGCGTATAGCTGGTCCAAAGGTCGATCGCGCCCAACGACGGCCCGTAATAGGGCTGCGAAAGGTCGAATGAACCGGTGGAAGTAAGCGGGTAACCGATGACGACTTTATCCTGCCAGCGATAGCCACCGCCCACCCCGATCCCCTTGAGGACGCCGTTGGTGAATGAGTAATTGGTGACGAGATTGAAGCGCCACTTGCGAAGCTCGGAAACGTCGCTGCCCTGTTGAAGCTTGAGCAGTTGATAGTTGGCCAGCCAGGGGCCGAGTTGGTTCGTGTAAAGCGCATAGGCGGCGTTGCCGAACTGGGGCATCGCCCCGGCCGGCGTCAGGGTGCCGTTCGGGTTGATCAGTTGCGACGTCATGTAGGACACGAATTGATCGAGTTCCGCGCCGCCGACATTGTTCTCAACCGCCGTCGTTTCAGCGGCGTTGAATGAGATGCGCCAGTTGTGCGTCGGATTCGCCGTAAACTCGAATTCATCGCCCTTCGATTGCGTGTCCGCCGTCACGGTGAAGCCCTGCGGGGCCGTGGCCACATAGGCGTACACGGTCGAAGGATCGGGCACATAGGCCGACGGATTCGCCAGGTAGTTCGTCCGCGTGGTCAGCGCCGCCGGACTCGTCGGATTGAAGTTCCATGCCTGGAAGAAGCCCTTGGCCGCGAGCCAGGTCTGAATGTTGTTCCAACTGGTGATCGCGGCGTCCTCGTCGGCCACCGCGTTCGTATCGTTGGGATAGGCGTTGGTCCAGGTGTTGCGGTACGAGTTCTGGCCCGCCGTGGCCCAGGTGTACCCGCCCAATTGGTATAGGAAGACGTTGCGCCAGCGCAGCCCCTGCGCAATCAGCGTGCCGATGCCGCCGGGATTGCCCAGCGTGGCGGCTCCATCGGTGACGTCGGTCGTGTATTTGACCGCCCGGAAGGAGAACCGGCCATCCTTGGTCGACAACTGGACGCCGTATTCCTTGGTCTTGCCGGTGGGATCGGCGATGGGATTGCCATAGATGTCCCGCCGCACGCTAGTGACCTGGAAGTTGCACGATTCGTTATACGACGGCGAAATGTTAAGGAAAGGAATCGGATCGGACTTGAACAGCTGGTTCAGGTGCAACACGGCCCCGCCGCTGGTCGAATGGCCCTTGACGATCTGCGACTGCGGAAAGGTGCTGGGCAGGCTGAAAACCTGGGGCTCCAGATTCAGGATTTGGGCGTTGAGCGGCTCGTCCTGGGCCGTCACGTCCTTGGTTTTCACCTCGTCGAAACGCCAGCCGAGGGTCGCGACCAGGGCGTCGTTCAGAAAGTAACCCTGGTACGAACTCGAATAGGAAATCGTCTCGCGCAGGGATTTCTCGGCGAGGGTGTCGAGACCGCTATTTTGCCCGTAGAGATCGCTTTGGAGGTCATCCTCATGACCGGTCCAGCCGAGGTAATTGGCCGGGTTGGAGGCTTGAGTGGTGGCCGTCGCCGGGTTGTACACCTGCGCCAGACTCGACGGAATCGTCCACGCGGCGCCGTAGGGTTGGCTGTAGTTCTGGTAGGTCGTGTCGAACACCCGCACCGACGCGTTGGCCAGACTGAGGTTGCTGGAGATGCCGGGGATATTCAGCCCGGTGGCCGCGGGACTGTTGATGATCGGCGCGCCCAAATAGAAGACGCCGACCGGCGAGTTATAGTTGAAGGCGTTGCTGAGGCCGTTGTTGTCGTTCCAGTAGCCGTTCCAGGCCTGGCTGTTTGCATACAGCTGCCAGGAGTAGTTCTCGTCGTAATATTTCTCGTTGGCGCCGACCAGGTTGAGCCGCTGTTTGCCAAAGATATAACGGAGCACCGGATTGTCTGTAAAATCATCGGGGCGCAACTCGCCGAATAGCGAGGCGCGCTGATATTGGCGGTCGCTGTAGTAGGAGTTGCCGCCGTTGTTGTCGGCCCCCTCGACGTAGGG
>CAZWMF010000258.1:0-6106 GCA_964634535.1 uncultured Opitutaceae bacterium
CGGTCCAGACCGCGGCGTGATGGGCCTGGGAACCGGCGGAAGCGGTGCGCGTCAGGATGAACGGGCGTCGATCGGGGTTTTCCGCGAGTTGGGCTCCCTCAAAACTGCGCGTGCACAGTTGGGAGTAGTCGTTGTGGATTTCGGCCGGCCGGCCGCCAAAGTAATGGGTTTGCGGCGGTTCGCCTTCGGGTTCGGTCAGGTCGAGCCACCAGCCGGCGACGCCGTCCCGAATCCGCGCCCGGACTTGGGGCCAGAGCCAGGCGTCGATATGGGGCGAAGTAAAATCGAGGAGCTTGCCGCCGTAGTAGCCGGCCTCGACCGGATGGCCGGCGCCGTCGGTCGCAAAGACCCCCTGGGCCCAGCCGGGGGCGAAGGTCGGAGATTCCTGGCGAATCATGGGGCCGGATTGCGAGGTCACGATCTTGACGCCCCGCTTCGCCCATGCGGCGATTCGGTCCGCCGGAGTCTTGCCGTCGACAAACCAGCGTCGGTCCCACTGAAAGTCGTTGGCGACCTCCGGCCAGTCGTAGTCGATGATCATGGCGTCGACCGGGAAGCCCCGGACCGTGAGCTGGTCGCAGGCCTCGTCGAGCGCCCGCCAGTCGTGGTACGTGCACTTGCTCTGCAGGTAACCGAGCGACCAAAGCGGAGGCAATGAGGGCCGGCCGGTCAACCGGGTGTAGCGCTCGATCACCTGGGCGATGGTCGGTCCGGCCAAGACATAGAGATCGATTTCACCGCCGGCGGCATCGACCTGCAGGCGGTCGGGCGCCGTCGCGCCGAGGTCGAAGCGCAACCGGTGGACGTTGTCGAAGAAGAGTCCGTAGGCGGTGCCGTCGGCCAGGAGCCCGATCAAGAGCGGGATTGGATATTGGGCGGTGACGTTGCCCGAGTTGATCTGCTGGCCGGCCCACAAGTCGCGCACCACGCCGCGGCGGTCGAGGCGGCCAAAATTCTGATTGTCCTGGCCGAGGCCCAGCAAGCGTTCGCCCGGCGGTAACGCCTGGGTGAGCGACCAAGGACCGCCGGCTGCGGCCGTGATGGTTGTCTCGGGGAGGAGGGTTTGGCCGCCGGGCGACGTCGCCACGGTGAAGCCGAGCGTGCGCGAGTCGACGGCGACTGCCAGGGCGGCCGTGCGAATGACGGTTTTTGATTGGTTCGTGGAAATGGACAGCGGCAGGCGCACCGTCGGGGCCGATTCGGTGGCGAGCGAGGCTGCTCGGGTAAAATTTCCGGCGGGTTTTAGCCAAAGGCGGAGAATGCCCGGATCGAGCGCTTCGACGCGCAGGCGCGCCCCGTCCGGTCCGGCGACCACCGCGGTCGGGGACGGTTGGGCCGCGCCCGCTGGGGCGGCGGCCAGCAAGCTGCTGCCGAGAATTCCTAGAGCGCGGGCAAGCGAGGGCATGGGAGCGAGGATTTTTTGGGGTTTATAACCGCACGGCTTGGGCCTGGCCCGCGTAATCCACGACGGCGTCGGGCGCCGTGGCCTCGCCGATGCCGGTGCCGTGGCCGGGGCGGACGACGATCAGGCGGAACCGGCGCCGTTCCGGCATGCCGGGATAGCGTCCCTCCCGGGCCCCGACCGTCAACGTGCGCGTTGCCTCAGTCCAGGTGAAGCGCACGGTCGCGTGCTGGCCCTTCTCGTAGTCGTAGGTGTCGTTCTCGTCCTCGTAGAGCGAGAAGGCGGCGTCGGCGCCGGGATAGATGCGCAACTCGATCGGCGCATCCGGCTGTTCGGCCGCATACTGCACGAACGGACCGAGCGGCACGATGGACCCGGCCCGCACCAGGAGCGGAATGCGGTCGATCGGGGCCGGAGCCGAGATGAGGCGGCCGCCGGTGAGGCGGTCCCCGGTCCAGAAATCGAACCAGTCGGCGGCGGCCGGCAAATAGACGGGGCGCGTCGGCGGCCGCGGCGCGGGGACCCGCTCCGCCGCGAGGATGGCGGGCGTTTTCCAGAACAACTGGGCCCGGAAGGCGCCCAGCGCCGAGTTCGACGTTGCGAAAGAAAAACGGTACGCCCGCCCGGCCTCGAGCGCCACCGGTTCGGTGACGGCTTCGACCGAGGCATAGGTGAATTTCAGGTCCCGGCCATCGAGTTGGAGCAGGCGGGGTCCGAAGCTCTTCACGTGGAAGCGGTGGGGACCGGTTTCGGTGGGCACGAGGGTGCCCGTCCAGCGCATCGAGAACTTCTCGGTGGGAATGAAATCGGGCCAGCCGGTGTACCAATTGAGGGAGATATCCGGGTCGGTGCGGCGCAGGACTTCGTGGCCGAAGTGATCGTCGTCGAAGTAGACGGCGTCCAACCCGGGTCGGCCGTCCGCGGTGCGAAAGTGTTCGGGCGCGACCGGGATGCTTGGCTCCGGCGGCCGGTGCAGCATGTACTGAGTGACCGGGCAGACCAGGATCGAGGGGCCAAAGAGGAATTGATCGTCGATGCCGTAGGTGGTCCGATCCTGCGGAAAGTCCATCGGCAGGGCCCGCATGAGCGAGTAGCCCTCCCGGGTGACCCGCCAGGCGGTGGAATAGATGTAAGGCATCAGCCGATACCGGAGTCGGTCGAAGTCGATCAGGATCGGGGTAAACGCGCCGAACTCCCAGATTTCGCGCGGCGTTTCCGAGCCATGCGAACGGAAGATGGGGCAGAAGGCGCCGAACTGGAACATCCGGGTGTAGAGCTCCTGATAGGCCGGATCCTTGCCGCCGTCGACGAACACGCCGCCGTAGCTGCCAATGCAGAAGGCGCCGATGTCGAACGTCCAATAGGGGATGCCCGACAGGCTGTGGTTGAGTCCGGCCGAAATTTGCCGGCGATAAATCGGCCAACTTGCGCCGATGTCGCCCGACCAGGTGGTGGCCGCCGCGCGCTGCTGGCCGGCGAAGGTGGACCGGGTGAGGATGTAAACGCGCTTCCGGTCGGTCGCGCGCCGCTGGCGGGCGTACACGCCCTCGGTCGCCACCAAGGGATAGGTGTTCAGGTAGCGCGCAAAGGTGCCCAGGTGATTCGCGCCGACGCGCTTCATCTGGTACTCCTCGGCGTCCTTGGTCTGCGCGTTCACGATGTCCGGTTCGGTGGAATCCATCCACCAGCCGTCCACGCCCTTTTCGAAGAGTCCCCGCTTGATATAATCCCAGTACAGATCGTTGGCGGCGGGATTGTAGGGGTCGAAATACTTGAAGCCGGCCCAGCCGACGGTGGGATACAGGAAGCCTTTGGACTCCATGTCGCGATACACCGGCGTCTTCGGGCCAAATCCCGACCAGATCGATATCATGAAGTGAAAGTGATCGCGATGGAGGGTATCGATCATTTCGGCCGGCCGCGGGAACAGCTGATCGTAGAAGAATAGCTGGTTCCAGTGGTCGCGGCCGTCCCAGTAGTCCCAATCCTGGACGATGCCATCGATCGGAATCTGGCGCCGGCGGTACTCCGCGGCCACCTTGAGCACCTCGGCCTGGTCTTCGTAGTGCTCCTTGCTTTGCCAATAGCCGTAGGCCCAGCGTCCGTACAGCGGGGCCGCTCCGGTGAGTTCGCGGTAGCCGGCGATCGCCCCATCCATGGAGCCGCCGTACACGACGTAATAGTCGACGCCGTCGCCCACCTCGGACCAAAAGGAGCAGCCGCGGGCGTTGTCCGCGACGATCGTCTTGGAATAATTGTCCCAGAGAATGCCGTAGCCCTTGGTCGACAGGAGGAAGGGATTGGATGCCTGGGTGTTGGCTTGGACCAGTTTGACGGAGTGGCCCCGGTAGTTCATGAGGCCGTCCTGGTGTTGGCCCAGGCCGTAGATCCCCTCGTTGGCCTCGAGGACAAAGCGGGTGGACACGCCGCGCGCTTTGGCTTCTCCGGGAATCTCCACCGGAGTGATGGTCGAAGGCTCGGTCTCGCTCACCACGGGCTTGCCCTCGGCGTCGGCGACCGCCACGCAGCCGGTCGCGATCGAAATGGTGGCGCAGAGCCCCCCGGACTTGAGCACGACGGAATCGCCATCCTGCGCGACGAACGCGCGTCCGGCGAAGACCGGAGGATCGACGACGACCAGGCTCGGCCGAGTCGGCGCCTCGCCGATCAGCCACTTGCGGACATGAAGAATATGATCGGAATTATACTGAACCAGCACCTGCTGTGAGGCGGTCCGGATGGAAACCCCATCGGACAGCGGGATCACATGCGCGCCGGGGGATCCGAGTGCTTCCGGGGGGACGAGCAGTCGGTTGCCGGGTGCGCCGGACAGGGAGCTGGCGGATGATGGGAACGTCATGATTATAAGTAACCAATATCCAGATAACGGGTTATGAAAAAAAGCCCGAGCGGATCGGATGCTCGGATACGGGGGTAGCATTGGGGCATTGGCCGACATTACGGGCTTGCGGGCAATCGAATGGCGCAGCGACCATGCTCTCCCTAGCTCAGGGAAGCGCGATGGCTAAGATTGCCTCTAACCCGGAAAAACTAACACAAAACCTGCCGGAGGAGGTGGCGCTCGCCCAAGCGAGTCTGCCGAAGCGAATCCGTATTTATCGGGGCGTCGTCGAGCGGGCCTGGCAGGACCTGATTTGGGGATGCTTGAACCTGCGCGTGCCGCGCTTGGTCGGCCTGCGTCGGCGCGGCGGACCGGCCTTTCACGCGACGCCCGAACTGTTTTTCCAGCAATGTGGTTCCACCATTTTCGAGATGCCCGAAGAGACCTTTACCGTGGGACCCGGGGAACTCTGCCTCATGCCGACGGGCATGCCCCATGCCGAGACGGCCTGCGCGGGTCCGGCCGGCTATCTCACCCTGATCACCATGTTCTGGCCCGACGGGTTTTCCGTGCATTTCGGGCACACCTCGCCCGAGCAGCGGGTGCGGTCGGATCCGCACGACCGTTTCACGCTGTCGAGCAACCTGTTTCAGCAGTGCCTCCAGGAGATTGCGGCGGTCAGCGCCCGACCGGTCGCGGGGCGCGACCGCTTTGTCGACGGATTGCTGGCGGCGTCCCTGGGCACGATGCTCCACGCCTTCGATCTGCCGCAGCGCAAGAGCGAGGCCGGGCTCGATCTCGTGGCGCGCTGCCGGACGCTGGTCGAACAGCACCTCCACCACCGCGATCTGTCGGTGACCTGGCTTGCGGCGCATTTGGGCTGCACGCCCGACCACTTGTCGCGGGCCTTCCAAGCCAAGACCGGCGTCAACCTGATCGACAGCATCAATCGCGCGCGCATCTCCTCGGCCGTGCGGCTGATGAGCCGCCTGGATTTCAATATCGCGGAGATCGCCTGGGCGAGCGGGTACGCGACGCAGTCGTATTTCAATCGCTTGTTCCTGCGCCAGATGGGCCAGACGCCCCGGCAGTACCGGGCGTCGATCGCGGTGCGCGGTCTCGCGGGGTCCGGGGGGGACGGCCGCTTGGCGTCATAGCCGCAATTCGGTGATGCGGCCGTCCTCGGGTGCGTTCGTGCAGTTCAGGTACTTGATCTCCCGGGATTGCAATCGGTAGATCGCGGAGTCGTCGAGCCGGCCCTCCGCGGCCCGTTTGGCGAAGCGCGGACTCTTGGCGCAAAGCAGGGCGACCGCGTTCTGCAATTCGTCTGGGTCGGTCACCTCGGACGCGGTGCCGATGACGGCGACGTACTTGAACTGCGCCGGTTCCTGGCCCTCGTGCTGAAAATAGAAATTGACCCGCGGATTCGCCGCGATGTGGCCGACCTTGGCGGCGGCGCGCGCGGTGGAGAAGTAGACGTTCAGGCCGTCGGGGGCAAAGCTGCCCATGACCCGCAGGACCGGCGTCTGGTCCTCCCGGACCGTCGCCAGGGTGGCCCACCGGGTCGCCCTGATATAGTCGTGAATCTCGCGTCTGAGCGCTTCGTCGCCTGGGCTCACGGCGGGATTATCGCCGGATCGATCCGCCTTCGGCCAGTCGAATTTGGCCGCAGAGGTCGCCGGCGCGTACGGCGGTCGCCCTCGTCAAGAAACACGAGCTGCCGCGATTTAGTCTCGCGCTGACGGCGCTCGCGACACCGCGCTGCGCCGCGATTGGAGGAACGCCACCAAGTCGTCGACCTCGGCCGGCCTGAGCGAGTTTCCGAAGGCCGGCATGTTGTCGCCGCCGTTCAAGATCCGGAT
>CAZWMF010000259.1:0-2235 GCA_964634535.1 uncultured Opitutaceae bacterium
CTGGGTCTCCTGCGTTTTCGAATTGAGGTCGTAGATCAGGATCACCGTGTGGTCCTCGGTGCCGGAAATCAGCGCGGTGATGCGGGTGCCGGCCAGATTGAGCTTCGGATTGGTCAGGCTCGGCCGCCGGAAAAAATCGGCCACCGGGATCGACTCGGTGGCGGCCACTGGATCGATGCGGTGTAAATCGATGGAGTCGGCGTATGTCGCAGTGCTTACTGCAAACAGACATAGCCAGGGCAGGGTGGGGATGAGTTTCATGGGGGGATAATTGCCGGGGTGAGGTCTCCCAACACTAGAAAAACCCTTCGGTATAACAAGCCTTGTTACGGCTTCGTGGCCGGGCGCGGCCTGAAGCGACCGTCTGGCCCGCGGTCGCAGGTTCGGTCCGCCAGCGACGGAAGCGGGTGGACGCACCGGCGACCGGGTCCGGCTGAATGGGTAGGCGGCTCGCCCGCTTCCCGGCCGGGTTTGGCTCGTCCTGGCGGCGGTCTTTGCGCTAGCTTCCCGTTCGTGTTGAACCCCACCGTCCTGCGGTACATCGATCTGCTGCGTTGTCCCCTGACCGGTGCGCCGTTGACGGTCTTGCCGGCCGACGAGTTGGCGGCCATCAACGCCGAACTCGCCGCGCATGCCCGGCTGCATCGCGACGGCACCGCGGCGCAATCCCCGCTGGCCGACGCCCTGGGAACCGGCGATCGCGGCCACATCTACCGCGTGGGCGAGGATATTCTTTGGCTCCTGCCCGATCTCGCTCTCGTGCCGGCCGCGGCGGTCGCGCCGGCGAGCCTGGAATCGGAAAAGCGCGTCGTGCAGTCGTTCTACGACGACTATGGCTGGGTGAAGACCTCGGGCGGCCTGTTCCACGACACCGCGCAATTCACGGATGCGCGACCCATCGCCCGGGAATACCGGATGGCCTGCAACGCGCGGATCGGCCGGCATTTGGCCGGCGGATCCACATTGCTCGACGTGGCCTCGGGGGCGATTCCCCATCCGGAGTATCTCGAGTTCTCGCGCGAGTACGCGGTGCGCATCTGCGTCGATTTTTCGATTCGGGCGCTCGGCGAGGCCCGCGCCAAGCTGGGCGGTCGCGGGCTTTATATCCTCGGCGACATTACGCGATTGCCCCTCGCCGCCGACCGGATCGACGCGGTGATTTCGCTGCACACCATTTATCACGTGCCCCAGGGGGAGCAGACGCGCGCCGTCGAGGAACTTTGGCGCGTGTGCCGGCCGGGCGGCCGGGTGCTGGTCGTCTACACCTGGGCAAAAGCCCCGGCCATGGATTGGGTGTTTGGCGTGCGGGGATTCCTGGGGTGGCTGAAGCGCGGGTTTCGGCGCTCGCCCTGGGCGACCGCCGCCGCCGCCCAAGACGGACCGGCGCTGTATTTCCGACCGCAGGACCAAGGGTGGTATCGGCGCGAGGTGGCCGCCCGGTTCCCCGCGAGGCTTCGCGTGTGGAGCGCCGTCAGCACCACCTTCCAGAATCGTTTTGTTCCGGAGACCCGCCGGGGCCGCGCGACGCTCGGCCTGGTCAAACTCGTGGAGAATGCGCTGCCGGGCCTGGCCGGCCGCTACGGCCAGTATCCGCTCTTCATTCTCGACAAGCCGGCGGCGTAGCGGGCGCGCCCCGCCGGGGCGCGCCGCCGATTGCCTGCGGGTTCGGCGCCGGGCTGGGTCCGACGTTCAGGATCCCAAAACCACGGCGACCTTCACCGCCGTGCGCCCGTCGGTCGGGCGCGGGACCAGGTTGCCGGCGATCTTCTGGCCATCGACCACCAGCGACTTCACCCCCTTCGATTTGCCCTTGGGGTTGGTGACCGCGATCGTGTAGGTGACGCCGCGGAATTTGCGCTGCACGGTGTAGCCCTTCCATTTCTTGGGCACGCACGGATCGATCCGGAGCCCATCGTAGTCGGGCTGGACGCCCAGGATGTGCTGCTGCGCGGTGACGAGCGACCAGGCGCCGGTGCCGGTGAGCCAGGAGTTCTTGGCCTCGCCCGGCGTGGGCGAGAATTGGGAGGCCGTCATCTGGGCATAGACGTACGGCTCGGACCGATAGACGTCGTGGTCGGACTTGGCCGACGGACAGATGCTCAGGTAGTACTCGAGCGCCTTCTCCCCTTCGCCGAACAGCGTCCAACCGATGTGGATCCAGGTGTTGTTGTGGGAGAAGACGCCCGCGTTTTCCTTGTAGCCCGGCGGGTAGCTGGTTACTTCGCCCAGCTCCAG
>CAZWMF010000259.1:2245-6090 GCA_964634535.1 uncultured Opitutaceae bacterium
AGGTCGAGTACGGCGGATATTGCAGCGCGCAGCCGAAGGCCGGCGTGTAGAGGTATTTGTCGACCGCCTGCAGGGCCTTGCGCGCCCGTCCGTTGGTCCGGCCGGCGCCGCCGAGCACGCACCAGGCCTGGCTCTCGATGTAGATCTTGCCCTCGGCGCACGTTTTGGAACCGACCGGCTGGCTGGCGGCGTCGAAGGCGCGCGTGTACCAGGCCCCGTCCCAAGCCTGCGACTCGACCGTCTCGAGCATGTCGGCGTAATGGCCGTCGATCCGGGCGGCATCCTCGGCTTTGCCCATCCAGCGGTACAGGCCGGACAGGTCGCGCGCGGCATAGAGAAACAGGCCCGCGATCATGACCGACTCGGCCTTCGAGCCGGCGATATCGCCGGTCACCTGGAAGGACTCGTTCGGCTCCTTGGAGAAGCAGTTCAGATTGAGGCAGTCGTTCCAGTCGGCGTGCCCGATCAGCGGCAGCCGGTGCGGTCCGCGGTTATTGAGGGTGTACGCGATCGAGGTCTCGAGGTGGTGGTGCAGCGTGTCCTTCGAGCCGGGGCGGTCGGCGTAGCCGCAGGGCTCCTCCAGAATGGAGACGTCGCCGGTTTCGCGGATATACGCGCAGGTGGAAAGGATCAGCCAGAGCGGGTCGTCGTTGAATCCGCCGCCGATGTCGGCGTTGCCCTTCTTGGTGAGCGGTTGGTACTGGTGGTAGCAGGTGCCGTCGGACAGCTGGGTCGAGGCGATGTCGAGGATGCGTTGGCGGGCGCGCGCCGGCAGCATGTGGACGAAGCCGAGCAGGTCCTGGTTGGAATCGCGGTAGCCCATGCCGCGGCCGATGCCGGTTTCGTAACCGGAGGAGGAGCGCGACAGGTTGAAGGTGGCCATGCACTGCACCTGGTTCCAGGTGTTGACCATGCGGCGCAGGTGCTCGTTGGGCGCGTCCGGCGTGCGGTAGACCGACAATAGTTCCTCCCAGCGCTGGCCCAATGCGGCAAACGCGGCGTCGACCGCGGCCAGGTCCGAGTACTTGGCGAGAATCGCCTGGCCCTTCGCCTTGTTCAGGACGAACGGGGCGGTAAACTTGGGCAGGTCGCCCTGATCGACATAGGCGAGAATGAAGGCGAAGGTTTCCTCCTGGCCCGGCTTGAGCGTCAGGTTTATCTGATGGGCGCCGATCGGATTCCAGCCGTACGCGCGGCTATTGGTGCATTTGCCGGCCAGAACGGCCTGCGGATCGTGCAGCCCGTGATGCACGCCGACGAAGGCGTCGCGCGAGGTGTCGAAGCCGTCGACTTTGCGGGTGCAGCCGAACAGGGTGTAGTGGTTGCGGCGCTCGCGGTATTCGGTCTTGTGGTAGATGGTGCCCTGTTCGATCTCGACTTCGCCGATCGAGTACGTGCGCTGGTAATTGGTCATGTCGTTCAGCGCCTCGAACGAGCAGAATTCGACGAAGGAAAACAGGCTCAGTTTCTGCGGCTTGCGGGTGCGGTTGCGCACCGCGATCTTCCAAACCTCCAGATTTTCGTTCGGCGGGATGAACATCAGTTGCTCGACCTCGATGCCGTCCTTGCGCCCCGTGATCCGCGAATAGCCCAAGCCGTGCCGGCACTCGAAGGCGTCGAGCTTCGTGCGGACCGGTTTCCAGCCCGGGTTCCAGATGGTCGCGCCGTGCTTCACGTAGAGGAAGCGCCCGTCGTTATCCATCGGGTTATTGTTGTAGCGATACCGCGTGAGACGCCGCAGGCGGGCGTCCTTCCAGAAAGCGTAGCCGCCGGCCGTCTGCGTGCACAGGCCGTAGAACTCGTCCTGACCCAGCATATTCAGCCAGGGCAGGGGCGTGTCGGGGCGGGAAATGACATACTCTTGGCGGGCGTCGTCAAAGGAACCGTATTGGGCCATGTCGGGATGAGGTTGGAAAACCTCAACCGGATCAGGCCGGAGGGAAAATGGCAATGGCGTCCCGACCTGCCGCCCGAGAATTTCGGGCGGCATCGGCCTGGGGTATGTTTGCAAGCCTGCCCTAGTGCGCCGCGCCCTGCAGGCGGGCGATCAGCACGCGGGCCGAATCCAGGTCGGGCCGGATCCGCAGGGCGGCCTGGAACTGCCGGATGGCCTCGTCGGTCTGGCCGGGAATCTGCGCCAGGAGCAGTCCGAGATTGAAGTGGGTCTGATAGGTGCCGGGTTGCAGGCTAATGGCGGTTTGGTATTCGCGAAGGGCCTCGCCCAGCCGACCCGGTTTCTCGGAAAGCAGGAGGCCGAGCTGGAAATGGGCCAGGGCGTTGCCCGGTTCGAGCCTGACCGCCGCTTCGAATTCCGCGATTGCGTCCGAGCGGCCCTCGGGCGTGGCCGCGAGCGCCGTGCCCAGGTTGAAATGGGCGGCCGCGAAGTCGGGCTTAAGGCGGATCGCAGTGCGAAATTCGGCGATCGCTTCCGGCCGCCGGCCCGGCAGCCGGGCGAGCGCGGTGCCCAGATTATAGTGCGGCTCCGGGAGGACGGGCAGGATCTGCACGGCGGTCTGGAATTGGCGGATCGCTTCGAGCGAGTGCCCGGGTGTGCGTTCGAGGGCTATGCCCTTCTGATCATAGGTTTCCGCGAAACCGGCGAGGATCCGCATCATCTCCTGAAACTCGGTGGCCGCTTCGGGCGCCCCGGCCTTAGCGAGCGTCGCGTAGAGATTGGCGTGGGCGACCCAATTGTCGCTTGTCACGGCCAGCGCGTGCCGAAAAAGGCGCAACCCGTCCCGCCAATAGCTCAATTGCCGGGAGGTCAGGATGGCGCAGCCGGCGAGGACCCCGGCGCCGGCGAGCGCCAGGGCGCGGCTTCGGCGCGGTCCCGGCGGAATCGCATCGGCCAACCCCCAGGTCGCCATGATGAATATGCCGATCAGCGGCACATAGGTATAGCGGTCGGCCATGGATTGTCCGCCGGCCTGGATCAGGCCGATGACGGGCACCAGCGTGCCCAGAAACCAGAGCCAGCCGACCAGCAGATAGGGCCGGCGACGCAGGAAGGCCAAGGCAACGAAAGTGACCCCGGCAACCGCGAAGCCGGCGAGCGCGATCCGCCCCGGGGCCGGTTGTTCGGCAAAGTAGGGGTAGAAAACGGCCAGCTTAATCGGGACGAAGCACTTGCCCAGGTATTGGCCGTAGGCGATCAGGGCGTTGGCCAGGCGGACGGACCAAGGATAGTCTGCCACCGAAGCCACGGCGCCGCCGCGGCTTTGCGCGAACACGGTGACGGCGCTGGCCGCCGCCGATGCGGCGAAGAACGGGATCTTTTCGATCAGGAGCCTCCGGGCCACCCCGGGCGAACCCGCGCGCCAGCGGTTTAGCGGCCAGAAATCCAAAAGTAGGAGGACGCAGGGCAAGGTGACGAGCATCGGTTTGCACATCAGGCCCAAGCAGAAGAAGCCCAGGGCCAACGCCGGGAAGCCGGTCGTCCCGGCCGGCGAGTCGGCCGGGCGCACGTGGCGGGCGTAGGCCCAGAGGGTCAGCATCCAGAACGTGGTGCTGAGAACGTCTTTGCGTTCGGCGATCCAGGCCACGGATTCCACGTGCAGGGGATGCAGGCCAAACAGCGCCGCCACCATCGCGCTGCGCCCGACCGAACCGGTCATCCGGCGCAGGGCGATAAACAGGAGAACGCTGTTGAGCGCGTGCAACAGCACGCTCGTCAGGTGGTGGCCCCACGGATGAAGGCCGTAGATCTGGCAATCGGCCATGTGCGACAGCCAGGTCAGCGGGTGCCAGTTGGACGCCTCCGTGCTCCGAAATGCCCAGGCCACATCGGGCCAGGACAGTCCGCCCGTCACATGGGCGTTCTTGGTCACATATACCGGGTCGTCGTA
>CAZWMF010000260.1:0-6074 GCA_964634535.1 uncultured Opitutaceae bacterium
CGCCCTTCTCCACGTAGCGGGCGATGTTCTCGATCATGACGATGGCGTCGTCGACCACGAAGCCCGAGGCGATCGTGAGCGACATGAGCGAGAGATTGTTCAGGCTGAATCCCAGCAGGTACATGACGGCAAACGTGCCGACCAGCGAGAGAGGCACGGACAAGCTCGGAATGACCGTGGCCGGAACATTGCGCAGAAAGACGAAGATCACCGCCACCACGAGGATCACCGCCAGGCTGAGTTCGAGCTCCACGTCGCGCACCGAGGCGCGGATGGTGTTGGTCCGGTCGGTGAGGACCGTCACGTCGACCGACGGAGGCAGCGACGCCTGGAGGGCCGGCAGAAGCTGGCGAACGCCTTCGACCACGTTGATGACATTGGCCCCGGGCTGACGCTGAATGTTGAGGATAACGGCCGGCGTCGTATTCATCCAGGCCGCGAGCCGGGTGTTTTCCGGGGCGCTCTCGACCGTGCCGATGTCCGACAGGCGAACCGGCGCCCCGTTGCGGTAGGCCACGACCAGTTTGAGATAATCGTCCGGGCTCTTGAGCTGATCGTTCGCGTTGATCGCGTAGGCTCGCGTCGGACCGTCAAAGGTTCCCTTGGCCGTGTTGACGTTGCCGTTGCCGATGGTGGTCCGCAGGTCGTCGATGTTCAGCCCGTAGGCGGCCAGGGCCGCCGGATTGAAGCGCACCCGCACCGACTCGCGCTGGCCGCCGCCGATGCTGACCAAGCCCACGCCGGCCAGTTGGGAAAGTTTTTGCGCGATGCGCGTGTCGGCCAGGTCCTCGACCTGGAAAAGCGGCAAGGTTTTCGAGGTCAGCGCCAGCGTGAGCACCGGCGCATCCGCCGGATTGACCTTGGCGTAGACCGGCGGCGCCGGCAGGTCCGACGGCAGGAGATTGCCCGCGGCGTTGATCGCGGCCTGGACCTCCTGCTCAGCGACGTCCAGGCTGAGGTCGAGGGAAAACTGCAGCGTGACGACCGACGCCCCCGCGGAACTCGTCGAGGACATCTGCTTCAGACCGGGCATTTCGCCCAACTGGCGTTCCAATGGCGCGGTGACTGACGAGGTCATCACGTCCGGGCTGGCGCCGGGATAAAACGTTTGGATCTGGATCGTCGGATAGGCCACCTCCGGCAGGGCGGACAACGGCAGGAAGTGATAGCCAACCAGGCCGACGATGAAGATCGCTGCCATCAGCAGCGTCGTCGCGACCGGCCGGAGGATGAAAAGGCGGGAAGGGCTCACCCGGTTTAGGCGTCAGTCCCCGCCGCTGCCGCGCTTGGCCTCGCCGCTCTTGGCGTCGCTGCCCGTGGCCTGGGCGCCACCGGCCTCGCCGCCCGCCGCCATCTTCGCCTTCCAATCGCCCCAAGAGCCTTGGCCACCCGCCGAGGCCCCCTGACCCGGGCCGCCCCAGGCGCCCTGGCCCTTCCATTGGCCGTTCGCCGACCGGGTTGACGCGCCGCTCGCCGGCGCCTGGACGGTCACCTTCATGCCGTCCTTGAGCTTGTCCGCGCCGTCCGAGACGACGAATTCGCCCGGTTTGATGCCCGATCGCACCTCCTGGCGCTCGCCTTCCGACGGTCCGAGCGTCACCGGCCGGGCCACCACGGTCTTGTCCGCCTGCACCACATAGACGAACGCGCCATTCTGGCCACGCTCCACCGCGGCCGACGGAATGATGATCGCGCCCCGGTCGACCCGCAGGAGCATGCGCGCGTTGACGAATTGATTGGCGAACAGGGTTTGATCGTCGTTCGCGAAGACCGCGCGCAACCGAATCGTTCCGGTCGTCGTGTCGACCTCGTTGTCGATCGTGGCCAAGGTGCCGGTCGTCAGCTTCTTGGTCATCGTCCGATCATAGGCGTCGACCGGAATGCTCGCGCCCGACTTGAGCCGCTGCGACACCTCGCCGACGTCGTCCTCCGGCAGGGTGAATATCACGCTGATCGGGTGCAACTGCGTCAGCACGACGATCCCGTTGGCGTCGCCCGGCGTCACATAGTTGCCCGCATCGACTTGGCGCAAACCGACCCGGCCGTCGACCGGGGCGACAATATGGCAATAAGTCAGGTTGAGTTCGGCGTTGTCGATCGCCGCCTGGTCGGTCCGCGCGAGCCCCTCGTATTGGCTGACCAGGGCTACCTGGGCGTCGACCTGCTGTTGGGCGATCGAATCCTCCTTGGCGAGGGTCTGATAGCGGCTCAGGTCGGCCTTCGCCTGTTGCAATTGGGCCTGGGCCTGCAGGAACTGGCCTTCCGCCTGCTCCTTGGCCACTTGGTAGGGTCGCGGGTCGATGACCGCCAGCAGATCGCCCTTCTTCACCTCCTGGCCTTCCTGGAAAGCCACCTGGATCAACTGCCCGGAAATTTGGGTGCGCACGACCACGTTGGCGATCGGGGTCACCGTGCCCAAGCCGTTGAGGTAAATGTTGAGCGCGCCCTGGCGGGCCGGCGAGGCCACGACCGGCATCGTCGCACTCATGCCGGCCCCGAAGCCGTACTTGAAACCATTGCGCCCGCCCGGCCCGCCCCGGCCGGCGGCGCTGGCCCGGTGCGTGTACCAGTAGGTGCCGCCCATCAGCAGGGCGCCGGCCACGACGACTACCCACACCCAGCGAAAATGGCGCTTCTTGTGGGTTCCGGGCCCGGGAGTCACCCGGATCAGACCCGGGGCGTGCGGGGAGGACTTGGTCGGTTCTTCGTAGGGCAAGGGGGTTCTCATGCGAAAAGGGAACGGCCCGGCAGGGCACCGGGCAATAAATACAAATTCAGGATCAACATGGCTGGTTGGCAGACCAGACGCAACCCGCCAGAAAAGGTGACGATCGGATTTTGCCGCGGGCCGAGCCCTAACCCCCAAACGGAGGCCCGCCGGCAGCCTATCGGACCTTCAGGGTATCCGCTTCGAACGTGAGGCCGAGCGACGGAACCTCCACCGCCTTGCGCTCGCGCTGCCGCCGCACCCGCCCCGCGATCCAGGCATCGTACCCGACCGCCCGGGCCGCCGCGACGGCGGAATCGGCCACCTCGGGCCCCACGCACACCGCGAATCCGACGCCCATATTGAAGGTGGCGTAGGCCTCGCGCAGCTCGATGGGGCCGGCCGAAACCAGGAAAGCGAACAGGGCCGGCAGCGGCCGCATTTCCGTGATTTCGTAGACGAACGGATCCTCCAGGCGCATCAGCTTGCGCCAACCGTGCCCGGTCACATGCACGGCATAGTTGAGCTTCACGCCGCGCTGCTGGCACTCGCGCACAAACCGCACGTAAATGGCGGACGGGGCGAGCAGCGCCTCGCCGAAGCTCGTGCCATCGGCCAATCGGGTGCGATAGCCTTCGGGCAGGCGTTCGGCGATGCGCCGGCACAGGGTGAGTCCGTTGGTCTGGATGCCGTTGGCTCCCAGAAAAACAATGCGGTCGCCATCCCGCACGTCGCCCAGGATCCGGCGCGATTTGGGCTCGATCCGGCCGATCGCCGATCCGCCGAGCACGATCGTCTCCGGGGCGATCATGCCCCGCAATGCCGGCGTCTCGCCCCCGCCCCACACCGCGCCCGCCGTGCGGCAGCCGGCCGCAAAGCCGGCGACCAGGTCTTCGGCGCGCGCCTCGTCGGCAAACCAACCGGAATCGCCCACCGCCGCGTGCATCGCCACCGAGATCGGCAGCGCCCCGCAGGTGATCAGGTCGTTGACGATCGTCGCCACCGTATCGATGCCGATTTCCCGGTAGAAGCCCCGCCCGGTGTCCCGCTGCACGGCGTCGGCCACCAAATTCTTGGTGCCCAGGCCCTCCTCGACGTGGGCCAGATAGTGGTCGTCGGCCTCGATCAGATAGGAGCTTTCCCCGCGGACGGCCGCCGGTTCGCGATAGCCGTGGCCGGCCAGGAGATCGACCGTGCCGTGGGCCGCGCGCTGGCAGGCGCGCTTGAACGAGTCGAGCGGTCCATACCGAACCCCGGAGGATTCGTAGGAAAGGGAGGGCTCAGTAACTGCGCCCTTCGAATTTTTCATAGAAGTTGACGTAGGCCTGGTTGCACACGCGGTAACCGCCGGGCGTCGGATACTTGCCGGTGAAGTACCAATCGCCGGTGTGTTCGGGCACGGCCCGGTGCAGGTTCTCGATCGTTTGAAAAATGATTTCGATCGAACCGGGCCATTCCAGATCCTTGGGCTTCACCAGCTCCACGATCTTGGCCGAAATCTGGTCGGGCGTAAACGGCTCGTAGATGCGGCGCACGGGGTTGACCTGGGTCTGGCCGGCCGGCCGGTCGGTCTCCTCGCGGCACTGCTCGTAGACCTCCTCCAGAATTTCCGTGCGCCCGGATTCCTTGAGCAAGGCGACCGCGGCTTCAAAGGCGATGAACTTGCCCAATTCCGACATGTCGATGCCGTAGCAATCCGGATAGCGGATCTGCGGGGCGGTGGACACGATCAGGATCTTGCGGGGATTGAGCCGCGAGAGGATCCGCAGGATGGACCGGCGCAGCGTCGTGCCCCGCACGATCGAATCGTCGAGGCAGACCAAATTGTCGGTCGGCTGCACCACCCCGTAGGTCACATCGTAGACGTGGCTGCCGAGCTGCTTGCGCATGGTCTCCTGCCCGATGAAGGTGCGCAGCTTGATGTCCTTGGTCACCATCTTCTCCCCGCGGGGCCAGTTGCGCAGGATCAATTCGTCCAGCAATTCCTCGGTCAGCTGGCCGGATCGGCTCGCCTGAAGGATGGCGGCCTTGACCTCGTCGCGCCGGCGCATGCGCAGGCCGGACAGGAGCCCGAAGTACGCGACCTCGGCCGTGTTGGGGATGAAGCTGAAGATCGTGTGCTCCCAGTCGCCCTCGATCCGGCGCTGCACCTGGTCGACCAGGTTCGCGCCCAGGGCCTTGCGCTCGCGGTAGATGTCGACGTCGTTGCCCCGGGAGAAATAAATCCGCTCGAACGAGCAGGAGGCGCGCGGCAGCGGTGCGGTGAACGGGTTTTCCGATATGCTGCCCCGCCGCTTCATCACCACCACATGACCCGGCTTGATCTCGTGCACGTCCTCCACCGCCAGATCGAACACCGTCATGAGCGGCGCCCGCTCGGAGGCGAAGGCGATCACCTCCTCGTTGCGAAAATAATGCACCGGACGGATGCCCGACGGATCCCGGGCGACGAACGCGTCGCCGTTGCCGATCAGCCCGCAGAGGACGTAGCCGCCGTCCCACTTGTCGGAGGCGCGGGTCAAGACCCGCGTCAGGTCCAGGTCCTCGCTGATCCGCCGCGACAATTCCTCACCGGCCAGGTCGCGCTTGCGCAGGAACCGGAAGATGTCCTCGTGTTCCTCGTCGAGGTAGAAACCGATCTTCTCCAGGATGGCCTGGGTGTCGGTGGCGAGGATCGGGTGCTGGCCCATGGCGATCAGGCTGTCGTTCAACTCGCGCGTGTTCGTGAGGTTGAAGTTCCCGCAGAGGGCCAGATTGCGGGTCGGCCACGGGCTGCGCCGGAAGAACGGGTGGCAGGCGCTCAGATTGTACCCGCCGCTCGTGCCGTAGCGCAGGTGGCCCATCAGCAGCTCGCCGCCAAAGTCGAAATGGCGCTTCACCGTGTCCGCAAACTCCGGATGGATCGTGCCGGCCGCGACCCGGGTGTCGTACTGGGCGAGCAGTTCGCGGAAGATCCGGCTCAGCGGATTGGACTTCACGTTGCGCTCGCGGAACATGAACGGCTCGCCCGCCGGCACGTTCAACTTGACGCAGGCCACGCCCGCGCCGTCCTGGCCGCGGTTGTGCTGCTTTTCCATCAGCAGAAACAGCTTGGTGAAGCCCCAGAGGGGCGATCCGTATTTCTCCTGGTAATACGACAGCGGCTTCAGCAGGCGCACCAGGGCCACGCCGCATTCGTGGGTCAGGGGCTCGCTCATGCGTCCGCGATGCCCGGCCGGCGCATGGCCGTCTCGATCGCCGTCTCCCAGCCGTGGCGCAGGTCGGCCGTGGCCCAGGCGAGCGGCCCGCCGGCGGTCGCGACCCGCAGGCGCCCGTCCGCCGTGCTCCCGCCCAATTCGGCGGCCGGCACGCCGGCCGCCGCGGCCGC
>CAZWMF010000261.1:0-6002 GCA_964634535.1 uncultured Opitutaceae bacterium
GGTTTTTGGTTATTCCTGCGCCGATTTTACCGCCGCAACCGCGCCGGCGGCGAGCAGCCGCTCGCGAATCCGGTCGGCCGCCGCGCGGTCATAAAATTCGTCCGTCCGCCGCGCGTACGCCTTCGCCAGGCAGCGGGCCCCGAAAAAGGCGCAAAACTTGTCGAAGGCCAGTTCGAGCGCCGGCTCCGGGTCCGGATTGGCCCCACAGGACAGCAGGGCGAAATCGCGGCCGCGCAGAGCCTCGACCAGATCCTGGTGGTCGACCAGGAGCTCGCTGAAGCGGTCGATGAAATTCTTCATGACCGCCGCGTAGGAGAACCAATAGACGGGCGTCGCGAACACCGTGAGGTCGGCGGCGACCATTTGTTCGACAATCGTGACGAATGAATCCCGCGGCGGCGTCGCGCCGTAATGGAAAGACTCGATCGGCGTGGCGGAGAGGTCGACCACGGCGCAGCCGGTGCCGCGGGTCAGGCGTCCCAGCAGTTCGGCGGTGTGGCCGCCGGGCCGGGCGCTGCCGATGATGGCGAGAGCGGGCATGGCTGAGGTCAGGGGCAAAGCCCGGGGCGGACGGTGCGGAAAAGGGCGGACATGGGCGGGGGAGAATCTGCGTTCGGTCGGCCCAGCCTACCGTATCCGCCGCCCATTCGCTCCGCGGCTCTTGGCCGACCTTGGCCGGTTCTTGCGCGGCGCCGCCAAAATGCGCACAGGCCCCGACAAGGGATGCGGCGCACGGCCGGGCGGTCTGCCGTAAGATGGCGCCATGGTCCCGTCGTCGTTCTGGAAATCGGTGCGCACCCGTGCTGTCTCAGCCGGGGACGCGGCCGCATTTCTGCGGAGCGGCGGCTCGGTGTTCATCCACGGCGCGGCGGCCACCCCCACCCCGCTGCTCGAGGCGGTCGCGGCCCGCCGCGACTTGGCCGATGTGCGGTTCTATCATCTGCACACCCAGGGACCGGCGCCCTTCGCCGCCCCGGGCACCGAGAAAAACTTCCGCTCGATCTCGCTGTTTGTGGGCGCGCCGGTCCGTTCGGCGATCGAGGACGGCCGCGCCGACTATATCCCGATCTTCCTGTCCGACATCCCGGGATTATTCCTGTCCGGCAACGTGCGGCTCGACGCGGCCATCCTGCAGGTTTCGCCGCCCGACGAACACGGCCTGTGCTCGCTCGGCACGTCCTGCGACGCCGCCAAGGCGGCGGCCGAGACGGCGCGCGTGGTGATCGCGGAGATCAACGAGCGCATGCCGCGCACCCACGGCAACAATGTCGTCCCTTTCTCGAAGATTCGCGCCTTCATCGCCACCGACCGGCCGCTGCACGAGCATGCGCCGGAGCCGGAAACCGAAGTCGAGGCGCGCATCGGTGAATTTGTGGCCAGCCTGGTAGAGGACGGATCCACCCTGCAGACGGGAATCGGCGCGGTGCCTGATGCTGTCCTCGCCAGGTTGGTCCACAAACGGGATCTCGGGATTCACACGGAAATGTTCTCGGACCGGGTCGTCGACCTGGTCGAGTCCGGGGCGGTGACCAACCGCTTGAAGGCCGTGGGCATCGGTCGGGTGGTGACGAGCTTCATCAACGGCACGCGCCGGCTGTATGATTTCGTCGACGACAATCCGCTCGTCGCCTTCTATCCCTGCGACTGGACCAACGACACGGCGATCATCCGGCGCAATCCGAAGGTCGTCGCGGTCAATTCGGCCGTGCAGGTCGATTTGACCGGCCAGGTCTGTGCGGATTCCCTCGGCCATCGGATTTACTCGGGCATCGGCGGCCAGATGGATTTCATCCGGGGCGCGGCGCTTTCGCCGGGCGGCAAGCCCATCATTGCGATGCCCGCGACGGCCGCGCGCGGCCGGATTTCGCGCATCGTCACCCAGCTGGCGCCCGGCGCCGGCGTGGTCACCACCCGGGGGCACGTGCATTGGGTCGTGACCGAGTACGGCGCGGTCAACCTCCACGGCAAGGGTTTGCGCGGACGCGGCGAAGCGCTGATCTCCATCGCGCATCCGGATTTCCGGGCCGAGCTTCGCCGCGACCTGGCGGCGATTCGGCATTTCCCGGCCCCCGAGCTTCCGCCGGCGCCAGCCGGCGCGAACGAACCCCTGGCGACCGCCGCGAGCGGCGTCTGACCGCTCCGCGGTTTTAAGCCGCCTGGTTTACCCGCCCCCGCCGTCTCCGACTTTCCCCGGACGCCGGCCCGCCCCCTGCCCGGGTATCGCTGATCCCATGCACGCCTCGAGACGCCGTTCGCCTGCCGGGTCCGCGACCGTTCGGGCCGCGCGCCCATGGGAAAGGCGCCGCCCGTGAGCCGGACGAGCCCCTCGCCGTCTTCGCGCCGCGCCGCGGCCGGCGAGGCGCAATGCCAGGACGTTTTCATCCGGGTGCGCGGCACCGTCCAGGGCGTCGGCTTCCGGCCATTCGTCCACCGCACGGCCACCGGCCTGGGCCTCGTGGGATGGGTGCGCAACGATCCCCAGGGCGTGCTGATTCGCGCCGCCGGCCCCGCGGCCGCCGTGACCGCCCTCGCCGAGGCGGTCCGCCGGGACGCTCCCGGCGCCGCGGCGGTGCAGGCAGTCGAAATCCAGCCGCCCGACGCCGACGCCGTCCCGGCGGGGAATCGCTTCGCCATTCTGGAGAGCGATCCGACTGGCGGCGCCGTGGCGACGGCGGTGCCGCCGGATCTGGCGCTGTGCGTCGATTGCCGGCGGGAACTGGCCGATCCGCGCGATCGGCGCCATCGCTACCCGTTCATCAACTGCACGCAATGCGGGCCGCGTTATTCCATCGTGGAGCGGTTGCCCTACGACCGCCCGAAAACGACGATGCGCGCGTTTCGGATGTGCCGCCGCTGCGAGCAGGAATACCTCGACCCGGCGGATCGCCGCTATCACGCCGAGCCCAACGCCTGTCCGCACTGCGGGCCGGTCCTGCGGTACGCCGGGGCGTTCGGCCCACCGCGCACCGGCGAGGCCGCCGTGACCGCCGCCGTCCGCCTCCTGGCGGACGGCGGCATTCTCGCCCTCAAGGGCGTCGGAGGATATCACTTGCTGGTCGATGCCGCCAATGGCAGCGCCGTCAGCGAGTTGCGCCGCCGCAAGCATCGCGAAGAAAAGCCGTTCGCCGTCATGTTTCCAAGTCTGGCCGCGATCCAGTCGTCGGTTGAGACCACGCCTGCGGCCGAAGCGCTCCTCGGTTCGCCCGCGGCCCCCATCGTGCTTTTGCCGCGCCGCCCGAGCGCGCGTCTCGCCCCCGGGATCGCGCCGCACAATCCGTGGCTCGGCGTGCTCCTGCCGTATTCGCCGCTGCACGTTCTGGTCCTCGCGGCCATCGACCGGCCGGTCGTCGCCACCAGCGCCAATCTCGCCGAAGAGCCGCTGTGCTTCACCGAGGCCGAAGCCCATGCGCGGTTGGACGGAATCGCCGACGGCTTCCTGGAGCACGACCGGCCGATCGCCCACCCGGTCGACGATTCGGTCGTGCGCCTGGCCCGCTCCGGCCCCATCCGGCTGCGCCGGGCGCGCGGCTATGCGCCGGCTCCGCTCAGCCTGCCCGAGCCGATTCGCGGGAGCTGGCTGTGCGCCGGCGCGCAAATGAAGAACACGCTCGCCGTCGCATCGGATCGCCACCTGGTGATCAGCCCGCATATCGGGGACTTGGGTGACGCCGCCACGCTCGCGGCGTATCGGCGGACCGCGGAGTTGTTCGAGACCATGCAGGGCTCGCGTTTTACGAGCGTGGCGTGCGACCGGCATCCCGACTACGCCTCGACCCGCTTCGCCCAGGCCACGGGCCTTCCCTGTTTCGGCGTGCAGCACCATCTGGCCCACATCCTGGCCTGTCTGCTGGAAAACGGACAGCCGCCGCAAGACGTCCTGGGCGTCGCCTGGGACGGGACCGGCTTTGGCGAGGACGGGACGATTTGGGGCGGCGAATTCATCACGCTCACCGGCGGACAGGCCAGTCGTTTCGCCCGCTTTCGGCCCTTCCGGCTGCCCGGCGCCGACGCGGCGATCCGCGACGGCCGTCGAACGGCCCTGGCCCTCTCCCACGCCGCGGGCGACCTGCGGTTTGACCGCCTGGCCGAGCGTTTCCGCTTCACGCCCATCGCCGGCCCGCTCCGGACCATGCTCGACCACGGTACGGGCTCGCCCTGGACCTCCAGCGTGGGGCGGCTCTTCGACGCCGCCGGCGCCGTCCTGGGTCTGGGCGGCGAAAATCATTTCGAGGGCCAGACCGCCTTGGCGGTGGAAGCGGCGGCGACCGAATCGGCGGACGGCGCCGACCCGCTTCCATTCCCGATTCGCCGGGCGGATCAGGGAGGGGCGATTTGGGAGGTGGATTGGTCGCCGGCTTGGGACGCCTTGCTCGGCCGGCAAATCTTTGGCGCGGACCCCCGAGGCCTGGCCCGCGGTTTTCATCTCGGTTTGGCCCAGGCCGTCGCCGCCGTCGCGCGCGAGGCGGGCGCCTCGACTGTGGCGTTGAGCGGCGGCTGTTTCCAGAATGCCTTGCTGGTCGACCTGACGGTCGCGGCCCTGACGGCGGCCGGCTTCAAGACGCTCGTTCATCGGGAATTGCCTGCCAACGACGGCAACATCTGCGCGGGCCAGGCCGCCGGCGCCCTCTGGGGCTTGGGCTCGGTCCGCCTGCCGTAAACCGTCGGGCCGACGACAAAGCCACCTTCGGCCGGACCCGGGGCCCGCGCATTTATTCAGCCGCCTCGCCCGCCCCAATCTCCGGGTCGGTCAGGTGGATATAATCAAACTTTAGTCGTTTATCTTAAATACGATATACGTTTTGCGTAGAGGGGTCGGCCAACCGGCAATCCCGGCTCGGACCTCCCCGGGACTTCAAGTTAAGGGGGATCACGCCGATACACATAGGGTTTTCACCCTAGTACGCCTAGGGTGTTCCCTCCAGCATATGGTCCAGTTCTCCGCCCGCCCTCCTCCGAGCGCAGCGCCCCCCGGCGCCGTCCGCGACGACAATGCCGTCCCCGAGCGGACGGCGCGGGACTATTACATCATCCTCCGGGAGCGGCTCTGGATCATCCTGCCGTTCGCGCTGCTCGCGGGTTTCTCCTACGGCTTTTTCGCCTCGCGCGTCGCCCCCCGCTACGCCGCGACCGCGACCATCCAATTCGAGAAGCCCGAGACGATCGTCACCAATCAGGGGGTATTCGATCCATCGATCCACACCGACGCCGATTTGGATACGAACATCCAGATTCTCAGCAGCCACCGCTTGCTGGAACGGGTGGCCAATTCGTTCACCGCGGACGAGCGGGCGATCATCCTGCGGCCGCTCCTGCGCCGCTTGCGTCCCGGCGCGGCCCCGCCGCCGATGGATCAGGCGCTCGGCGTCCTCGAGTGCGCGGCGCTCGGGAAAAGCTACCTGATCCGCATCCGGGTGGTGCACGATGATCCGTTCGCGGCGGCCATCATCGCCAACCGCTTCGCGCGCGAGTTCATCAATCAGGAACAGGACGAACTCGGCGGCGTCGACGACGTCGCGGTCGCCGATCTCAAGCAACGGGTGCGCGAACTCCAGGCCGAGTCCGAAGTCGCCCAGGAGAAATTGGAAGACTACGTCCGCGTCCACGAAATCGGCTCGGTGGAGAAGAGCATCGACCTGGTCGCCGACAACCTGAAGACCGTGAACTCCGCGCTGATGAGCGCGCGGCTGAGCCTGCTCGCCTCGGAGGACCTGGGCCGGCGCATCGACCTCGAGCCGCCGACCCGCCAAAACCTGCTCAAGAATTCCTGGGTCGCCGAATTCGGCGCGATCCCCGCATTGCGCGCCCACCTCAGCGAATTGCAGGTGAGCTGGGACGACGACTCCGAACGTTACTTCGAGCGGCATCCGGTGATGATCGAACTCGCCAACAAGATCCAGTGCGCCCAACGGCGGCTGGACGAGGAGACCGGGCGCGGGGGGGGGGCGGTCCACGGCACAAACCTCGAACAGCGCCAGAATGTCGCCACCCAGGCCCACGAAAAA
>CAZWMF010000262.1:0-5978 GCA_964634535.1 uncultured Opitutaceae bacterium
CCACCCATCGGGGTCTCGACCGGAAACCTTAGACGATGAGGTCAGGGACCTGCATTTTATCGCCGAGGCTCTCGGAAACGATATTCCGCAGCGGGTTGAGTGAAAGTACACCCAGCGACCGGAGAAGTGCATCGCCCCCGTTCAGCAGGACGGCATTGGGGTCGCTGTCGTATTCATTGCGGGCTTTGTTGAAAACAGCGCGCAGAAAGGCCCGGAAAATCTTGAGTTCACGGCGCTCCTTAAACTGCTCGCGGTTCGTCGTAAGGTATGGATTCAATCCGTCTACCCGAACGGCCATGCGGAAGCGCGCCCACGCTGCGTGGCTTAGATTTTTTTCTCCAAAACTCGGATCGTTTTGATTTATCACCCGGCCGAGCACGTTGACATGGAAGCCGTTTGAGGCCCCACGTTCATCGCTCTTGGTGCCGCTGATGACGTCACGAAAAAGTCTAATGGTGCCGGTAATTCGCCCGAGTCCTGGAAGTTCTGCGGAAGGGACGGGTACAGAATGATAGATGACAGGGATGATCTCTTTGGAGCCGGGATTGCCGGGAGCGGCGTTGGGGTCCTTCGGATCGAGTTCGACGGACGGAATGCCGAGCGCGGCTGAGATGGGCCAGGACTTGATCTGCGGTTCGTCAAATTTCGAGGACTGGAGTCGAGCATCATTCAGGTAAATCGCCATTTCGCTGCCAAACGGAAGGGCAGTCTGTAACATCCGCCGCAGGATACCCAGTTTGAGTTCACGGCCGATCGGTTTGAGATCGGACAGAATTACCAATGTCCAAGTATTCTTGGCCGGAGGGCTAAAACTCGATTTGCTGGCCGCGAACTCGTCCTCGATTCCCGATGGCGTGGTTTTCGGCAGGCCGTCTTTTAGGTGCTTCAGGATCTGCGCACCGCCGGCAACATTCTTTAGGGCTGCTTCCAGATCACTCTGAGTAGCCTCGAAAATATCCATTTCTGTTTCGCTGATCAGCTTGTCCTTCCCTGCCGGCACATCGACCGCAGCATAGTCCATCGTTACACGCCGAATTACTCCGTCGGCCGCTTTGCAAATATAGGTCAGCTTGTTCGCCAGCACATACGTGGCCAATTTCCCGATGCCGAATTTCCCGATAATCTGACGGCCGAATTGCTCCGGTTTGTCTTTCTTGGGGGAGAACGCGATATGCCAGAGTTGGCGTAGCCCCTCCTCATCCATGGAAGTGCCGTTGTCTAGGACGCAAAGCGTCGCGGACGGCGCTTGAAGGTCTTCTGCAACATGAACATCCACGCAGTCGGCGCAGGCGTCCCAGCCATTGGAGATCAGTTCCTCAAACGCCTTCTGCGGGGAGGAATACAGCTGTTCGCTGAAATGCTCCAAAAATCGTGTGCTGAGCTCTACCCGGAACCGCGATTTCACGACTCCAAGGGTCTCTGGCGTGATTTCGGCGGTGGGGATACCCATCCATCAGACACTTGGGGAAAGCGTTAAGATTGTCCACTTCGGACAACTTTAACTTTTGGATGCCTCAGCATCCACCGATCAGGGACCGGGTTTCGGGGTCACGACCTGGGCCATTCTTGCAAGGGCGAGGAAATCGCTCACGACAATGGTTGCTTCCACTACCGGTGGTTCCTCGTCGGAATGCATACCGAGGTCCGATGCCGCATTTGGTTGGTTGTCGCGTTCCTCGCTGCCAGCGCGGCACGACCTCCAAACCTCTGCGCGGAAGGTGCTGGCGGGGATGCGACATCGTTCGTTGGCGGAGCCTTCGACCGCCAACGTCATCGTTAAGCCGCGGCCATGCGGCTTTCTATTTGAGGGATCAAAGTGCCGTTCCCCCAAATAGTGCGCGAAAAAAATCGCCCGATATCCATCAAACACCGAGGCGACACTCACAATCCCCGCTTGAAACCCGTTTTGTTGCCGCCAACGTTCAAGATCAAAAGCCAACAACGCAGATTAGAGCCGATGCCACGCTGTGAAGACTCCATACAAGCGTACTCAGTGCTTTCTCAGACATGTTTGGGGATGGCGGCGCCGAAATCATAGTGATGAGTAAGGCGAGCGATGGCCAGTTTGGCCAGGAGTTGCTTTATTTCGTTCTTGGCCACCAGTTGCGCGATTTCCGAACGATGGATCGAGGAGTTGCGCAATCCGCAGGCCGCCGGGACCGCGCCAGGGGCGTTATCTTCGGTCCGGAATCCGGCCAGAGGTTGCTTTATTCTGACGGCACCGGCCGATTTGCGCATCATTAAGGTGCAGCGGATCCATGCGTGTCGAATTCTTACCACAATGCTCGATCCGGCTACCGGGCGGTTTGGCCCGCTCGTTGCGTATCCTGCCTGGCTTCGGTTCCGTGATTAAACGCCGGGACTGGGTGAGACGACGAATCCGATCTAATGCCTCATCACCGTCAAAACCACTTTGGCCCGATCGGATGGATGTCCGAGGGGACTTGGGGACTGCTCGATCCGTGATTCCGGTCAGGGCGCCATGCCGGCGGGATTCGGTTAGACCCCAAAACCACTCCTCGCTTGCAAGCCCCTGACTAAGTGCGCAAGTTTTGGGCAAATCGACCTACGCCATTCAACGCGGGCGCCCGTGAGCAAACTCATTCGCACACCCACCGGAGAGGAATTCGATGTCTTTGACGTGACCGAATCTAAGTTTAGGGCGCGCAACATTCCACTCGGTTTCGATATCACGACTCGATTCACTCTCGACGGTAAGCCGATTAGAGTCGCCCACCATCGCTTCGACCGGATGGATGTCTCGACCTTCCACTACTACGACGACAGCTCGGCCAAAACTGCCGCGGCGGCGCCGGGGAGTTCGTCCCGTTTCCTCCAATCAATCCGACTCGGTTAGGATGGTCCCCGTGCCGGGGCGTCGCTGATTGCGGAATTGGGTGTTTTTCCAGCGATCGCAATTTGCATCGTCGAACGGCACCGCGTCGCTCTTCATACCGCGGTAGTCGGCCTTGAGTTGGTCATGGCAAAGGCCATGGGGGGCGTGGAGAGCCCGCCGGCGCGAATCTCGATCATGGTGCCTAATTTACATGAGGTGCAGTACTACTAAGACTGCCCGTCCATTTGTTAGCCTTGGAAGCTTCACCGTTCTCGCTTCGCTCGACGAACTGCATCGTTGAAGGAGACTCTGCCAGGTGTTTCCTTAATTTACGCCGACACAAATTCGTGAACAAGGATCTGGTAGACGAGAAACTAGCCGAATTGGACCTGTCCTTAAGGGCCGGGCAGACATATACGGTTTCCCTCGGAATAGGGGTGCTCCAGTTCTACACTGCCGCGAGCGGTTCCGACTTACTGGTTACCGATTGGGCCGCAACGGAAATGCGCAAAGAGCACAAGAGGCTCCCTTCGCCCTATAAGAATGAATTCCGCGCCGAGGTATCGGGCATCGAAGGGGATAGAAGAAGCGTGGCGAAACCAAAGCAGGACGCCATCAAGGGTTACGTGGTCGTACTGAAGATCATCCCGGAGAAAGATGCGGACCCAATCGTCAGGATCGCCGCCCACTACACCGAGTGGCACAAGGCGATGGAGCTTCGTTAGGAATTTGGAACGGAAATCCCGAGTTCGTCGGCCAAGCCGGCCACTGAAGTGAATAGGAAATCCGGCCTCATCGCCTGGAGGGCGGGGAGGTCCGCGGTCGGAGCCCAGGCCGCAGCTGCCGCCTGAATCTTGCATGCGCGGGCGGCGATAACGTCGGAGGGTGCGTCGCCGATGTAAACTACGTCGCCCCGGGCCATCGAGTGGCGAAGAATAAGGTACTCGATGCAACGCTCCTTCACCGGGCCAGTGATTGACCCGGTCTCGACTGCGTTGAAGGCGTTCAGCATTCCGTAGCGGCGAAGGGTCATGGCGGTGCTCTTCGGCCCTTTGCCGGTGACCAGGCCGAGGAAGTGGCCGCGCGCCTTCAGGGCCGCAAGGATCTCGGGTATCCCCGGAAACGGGGTAGGCGATTGGGTGTGAAGGCGATCGTAGCTCGCCAGGTAGGCGGCGAGCCCTTCGTTGAAACGCTCGGGGACCAAGGCCATGACCGTTCCCTCCTCCGATGGTCCAAAAGTGGCGAGAATCTCGGCGTCGGTCAGCGGACGGCCGGCTATCGGCTCGAGCGCCTCGTGGAATGCGGCTAGGCAGAACGGGAGCGTGTGGCCGAGGGTGCCATCGAGGTCGAATAGGATGTTCTTAAAGCCCATCGAACAACAAGGAGCCAAAACAGTTTGGGATAAGGTGATGGGGAGGCCTACAGATAGGCCTAGGATTTCAGGGTGGTCGGCCGCGCTGGGTCCGCGCCGCCATCCAACACTCTTTGCACGATCGTCTGCAAACCCTCATACTCAAACGGCTTTTGCAGGAAACTTGCCAATCCCTTGCCGGTGAACCTCGAAACCGCCTCTTGTTCGTTGTAGCCGCTCGTCAAGACAACCTGCACATCCGGCTTAATCCGGCGCAGCTCGGTGAAGGTTTGTTCGCCGTTGAGATGCGGCATCGTGAGGTCCATCAGGACGAGGGCATACCCGTCCGGTTCCGCGCGGAACGCGTCCACGGCCTCGCGTCCATCGGCGGCCAGCGCCACCTCGAATCCGAGCCTCTTCAGCATTGCCGCCGCGGTGCTGCGGACGGACTCTTCGTCATCGACGATTAGGATTCGCCCGCGGCCGCGCCACGGAACCTTGATTGCACGGCCAGCCGGCGTTGGCTCCGGCGCACCGGCTACGCAAGGGAAGAGCAGCTTGAACGTGGTTCCGCGGCCAGGTTCCGAGTAGGTTTTGATTGCGCCGTGGTGGCCACGCATGATGCCGAGTACCGCCGATAGGCCCAAACCACGGCCGGTGAACTTGGTGGTGAAAAACGGATCGAAGATTCTCGCTTGCACTTCCGCGGTCATGCCGCAGCCGGAGTCCGAAACCTCCAAATGGACGTACTCGCCCTCGGGTAGTTCCGGCGCAAAGACGGTTCCCCCCAGGTACGCACGGTCGACCCGTGTGACGCCGGTGTTTAGGCTGATCACCCCGCTCTTCTCGCCGATCGCGTCCGAGGCGTTGATGACCAGGTTCATGATCACCTGCCGAATCTGCGTCGCATCAGCCTCGATCGCCGGTAACTCAGGGAAAAGGTTGAATCGTAAGACCGCCTTCTTGCTGATCGAGAGCTCGAGCAAGTGGATACTCTCCTCAACGATCTGGTTCAGGGAGATATTCTTTACGACGAAGCCACCCCTGCCGGAATAGGCCAGCATCTGTTTGCAGAGGTCGGAGGCTCGGACGGACGCCTCGGCGATCGCGTTCAAATTGTGCTGCACGGGAGAACCAATCGGTAGTTCGACCCGCGCGAGGCTGGCATTGCCCAAGATGCCCGTCAGGATGTTGTTAAAATCGTGCGCGATGCCGCCGGCGAGCACGCCAAGGCTCTCGAGCCGTTGAGTCTCCTGCAACTTCCGATCGAATTGCTGCCGTTCTTCCTCGGCCCGCTTACCCTCCGTGATATCGGTGTGGATGGCCACATATTGTCGCGGTTTGCCGTCTTCATTGAGGAGGGGAACAATCGTCGTATCCACCCAATAGAGCGTGGCGTCTTTGGATTTGTTCTGGATCTGGCCGTGCCAAATCTTGCCGTTCCCGATCGTGGTCCAAAGGTTCCGCATGAACTCAACGGAGTGTTGGCCGGAATTCACGATCCGGTGGTCCTGTCCCAGCAACTCCTCGCGTGAATATTTCGAGATGGCGCAGAACTTGTCGTTGACATAGGTGATCCGGCCCTTGCGGTCGGTGATCGCCACAATGGCGTGTTCGTCGAGCGCCGTTTTGACGTCGATGACTTCTTTGACCGACGCTTCCAACGCTCCTTCTTCAACTTTGCGCACGGTGGTGTCGCGTGCGACTCCATACATCACCTGATCCTCAATCGCCGGGGTGACGCTCCATTGAAACCAGCGGTAGGAACCGTCCTTGCAACGGTACCGGTTT
>CAZWMF010000263.1:0-5965 GCA_964634535.1 uncultured Opitutaceae bacterium
CCGAGCCTCGAGGTAGGGCACCAACACCTCCTCGGCCAACGCCTCGTCAAAGGGCCGGGCTCGCCAAACCAGGCCCGGATACTCGCCGCATGGGCCAGTTCCTTCCGTCCAATTCAACTCCCACCAGCGACTTCGCGAGGTCATGGCGCATTTCGGCTGGTACCGCATTCCTCCGCCCAACGCTCCCGCGTGTCCACCGCCTCAGTCGCGCCAGCGTCCAGTCCAGTATAGGCCGCAAACTCTGCGGCCAGAGGGGTCGCGTCAGCCACCTGGGCGGACCGGTCCGCGTCCCACCGATCCGTCTCGCCCCGCTCGAATGCCAGATTCTCCAGAACCTCCCGGTAGTATTCCCGCATGCGGGCCTGGATTCGCGGCGGGCCCACGGACGGGCGGGTGCAGTCGTGATATTCCACGCGCCCGCGGACCACTTTTCCATACCGGCCGGATCGGCCCTTGTTATAGCCCACCGCCTCTCCCACATCGAGCAGGCCGAAATCTTCGGGCCGAAACCGCGGAGCGTCCTCCTCCCGTCGGCGGTGGCGGATCGCCATCTCCCGCCCGCGGCCAAGCGCCCCGACCAGTCCGGCGAAATTGATCTCATGCTCGGCGGTCACCCGCTCGCGAGTGACCGAGCCGCAGATTTCCGCGGCGCGCCGGCAGGTTTCCGGATCGGTCTGCTGGAGCCAGAATTGGACGCCAAAGGCCGAAATATAAACGTTCGCGGCATCCCGGCCCAAAACCTCGACCAACCAGGCATAGCTCTGGGTGGCGCAGATGTTGGCCACCTGATTCGATCGGGACAGATTCATAAAATAGGGGTCGCCCGCGGCGGCCGAGCCGCCGGCCGCGTACTTATGGCATTCGTCGGCAAAGTAGACGACCAGCCGCGTGGCGTTCAAGTCCGCCCTGGCCGTCCGCGCGAGCATCGCACTTTGGAAGTCGAGCTTGCACGCGGTGCCGAGCAGGCGGCCGATTTGCTCATACCGCTCGCCGGGCACCAGGGCGACGATCCGGCCGTCCTGGGCGAGGTCCTCGAAGGAGAAGGTCGACGGCTGGCAAAAGGTGTCCGCCAGATCGGGATCGTGCAAGAATGCGTCGAACGCGGCCGAAATGGTGGACTTGATCACGTTGGCGGTTTTGCCGTCGGCCACCATCTTCTGCCACTCGTCGTGAAAGAACGCCGCGAGTTCGCGCAAGGGCCCGAGCCGGCGCCGGCACCGCGCCTCGGCCTCCTCGCCGGCTGCGCGCTCGACCGACGCCGCCTCCCGCGCGATGGCCGCATCCAGGGCCCGCAGGGCCGCGTCGAGTTCATGCTCCTGGGTTGCCAGTCGCACGAGGTCTACCGCGGTGGCCGGTCCCGGGGCCACCGCGCGGTGCAGACTCAGGCAGGCCGCGATCAACTTGCGGCCCTGCTCATAGAAGTACTCGTTTTCGCCCCGGCTTCCCCCGCCCCGGGCCATCGCCGCCAGCCGGGTCAGCCGCTCCGCGGCCTCGGCGGGCGGCAAGCGGGCATCGATCAGGTTGTAGTGAACCCCATTGTCGACAAACTCCACCGCCTCGGCCGCGAGAGATCGCGGCGGCTGCGCCCATTTGCGCTGTCCATCCGCTCCGACCACATAGTCGGGTTCGTCCCGCCGGCGGGTGCAGCGGACCCGCACCAGATTTCCCCGGCTCCAGCGCCAGCCGACGAAACGCGGCCTCGCCCCGGCCAGCGGCCGGACGCAACGCCGCCACTCGGGCAGAATGGCTTCACAGTCCTCCGGAACGTCGAAAACATTTCGAGGCACCGGGCGGCCCACCGACCGGTGGCCGGCCGGGTACACGAGGGCCGGCAGCCAATCGCCGGCGTCGCTGCCCCCCGCCCCGCCCCGGCCGCTCAAGAACCACGATCGACCCCGCTCGTCGCGGTACCGCACGACCGGTATACGGCTGCCCGGGGTCACGATCAGGACGTCGCGGCAGACGCAGCGGCCGGCCTCATGGGCCAGGTACACGGCCGCGTCGACCAAGTCGCCCTTCACTTCGGGAATGAAGGCGCCCAGCTTCTCCCGCCCGCCGCCCGGCGTTGCGTCCTCGCGATTATAGGCAGCCAGAAGTTGCGCCAGGGCCGGCAGCAGTATTCCCGCCGTCTTTGAGGAACCGGTGACGCCGGTGACCAAAATCGACGTCTTGAGGTCGTCATGCCCCACTGGCATCCCCGCGAGGCAAACTGGGGCCCGGCCGCGCCGCCGCCTGGAGGTGGCGGGAACATCCGAGCCAAAGCAGTTCGGAAAACACAGTTGAAGACAACGGGCCTGAAAGAGCCCGGCTCCCGCTGTCGCCGCGAAGATCAAAAGGACGTGCACGGCCGCAATACCGGTCCGCGCCGGGACGCAGGTGCGCAGGACGTCCCGAATCAGGGGTGCGCTCCGGGCGCACTGTTCCAGTCGAGGGAGCAGCCAGTATCCCCCGAAACCGAACAAGACCGTGCCCGCGGTGCAGGTACCGGGCGACTCGAGCGGCATCCGCCGGGCGGCCGCCGACACCACCTGGCGCAGGAACGCGGGAAGCATAGGGCTATTATGGCAAGTGGATCGGACGCGCCTGCCACCCGCTCGCCCCAGCCTTGCTATGATCGCACACCCGACAATTGCATGAAAACGGCTGAGGACCGCCCGGGGGAAACGCGGTGAGCCCGCACCCGCCCATCCGCAACCGGCCGACGGCGCTGTGGCGGGGAGCGGCATCGGCAAACCCGCGCGACCCGGCGCTTCTGCCCTATCGTCCCGATTGGTTCGCCCGCCTGGGCGCCGCCGCACTCGCCGATCCCGCCCTGCGGACGATCGCGTTTCGGCAGCCGGCCTGCGCTTTAGCGCTGCTCACCACCGATCCCGAGCGGACGCGCGCCCGGTTGGAACCGGCCCTCGTTGGCTCCGGCGAAGCGGTCTTTCACTACCTCGCCTGGTCCGACGCCCGAGGCCTGCCGACCGAACCCATGCTCCCCGCGTTCCGGGCCACTCTGCTTTACGATGGATACTGGGGCTACCGCCACGCCCGGCGCACGGGAGACACGCGCCTGCTGGCCGAGGTGGAGTCGTGGTGCGCGGATGAAAAGCGCCGATTCGGCTCGGCCGCCGCCCTGCACCTGATGCGCCACCCCCAGGAGGCGGTGCGCCCGTACCGCGACCTCATCGCTGCCCACCCGTTTTACGCCTATCTGGCCCTCCCGCGTTTGCACCCCCGGGGCTTGCGCGTCCGCCCAGCGGACATCGGCCGCGACGCCAAGTGGGCGTGGCACTTCGCCCTCAGTCGGTTTTCTCCGGAACCGGCGGCTTTTCTGCCGGCGATCCTGGGCGATCCCGGCTGGGCCGTCGAGTACGCAACGGTGCATGGCTGGCTATCGACCCCTCAGCAGAGAGTTGCGTGGGCGAGCCGACTGTCCGTAACCGCCGCCGGCCATCCGCTTCTGCCGGTCGCCACCGATTTCCTCACGGCTCGTGCGGCCGTTCCGGCCATTCTCGCATCGGGCCTGACCGAAGAATCCCGGACCCTGGATGCGCTGGGCCGGAACAAGAACAAGGCGGTGTGGCGCCCGACTCCCGAGCAAATCGACAGCGAGCCGTTTCGCCGCATCGTCGGTCCGCCCCGCTACACCGATCGGGGCTATGCGCGGGGAACCGTGGTGGACAGCGCCGATCGCGGCTTTGCCGAAATCAAATCCGGCCGGAGCCGGCTGGGCCCGAGTTACCAACTGCGGCTGCAGGCCTTTCGGGCGGTGGTCGAGGACCAGCCGCTGCACATCTATACCAACCGGCCCGTGGCGGAGGAATTCAGCCGTTGGCTCGGTCCCTTGGGCGTCAAAGTCGAACCCTTGCCCGACCCTTGACCGACGTTCATGATAAATCTGCCAAAGATGGCCGACGACGCGCGGGAACCTGCGAAGGCGCGCAGACCAACGATGCAACTGCCCGGAACGCCGGGGGCATTCCGAAAGCGGGCGGGTTGCTATCATCGTCGGCGATGCTCCCGGCACTCACCGCTGCGCTCATCGCGCTGGCCCCCCCGCCGTCAGGCCCCAGCGCGCTCGCGGTCATCGACGCATTCCTGGACGATCAATCCCGCACCGTGCCTGCGTTTCGCACCGATTTCCGGCGCCTCGGCGCCGCGCCGCCGCCGCCCGGCTTCGCCGTTGCGACCAGCCCGCTGATCGGCCGAATTGGCTATAGGAGCAGAACGTTTGCCGACCTCGCGCCCGCCGAACGGCGCGCGGTGCTGCGCTCCGGGCTCCTGCGGGCGTACGTGGAGGCCTCCGTCAGATATGGATCGGCGCCGATCACAGCCGAGGTCCTGCCGCTGGATCCGGCCGAACTGCTCGATCCGTCGCCCAGTTTCGTCGACGCCGGGCCGGCTTCGCCACCCCCATGAACGGACCCGACCCTGTCGCCATGAACCAGGTGCTCGCGGCCGTCCAAACCCAGGTCGTGGTGGCTCTCTGGCTGTCCGCCGGAATGATCCTCGCAATCGCCATGGTCATCTCGATCGCCGCGGCGTGCCGCCGAAGTGCGCTCGCCTGCGGCTTTGCCTACGCGTTGACCCTTTGTTTCATTCCCGTCGGCCATGCCCGCCTCCTCGGGCCGATCGGAGTCGCCGCCGCCCTGGTCGGACTCGTCTGGCCCCAACAACGCGAAGCGAAAACCGCCGCGCCGAAGCGAAGCGAAGGCGGTCCCCAACGGCGCCCAACCGCCTCCCAACCCCCGTGACCCCGTTTTCCGATCCCGAGGACGCCGCGCTCGTGTCCGAACTGCGCGAGTGCGGCCTCCTGACGCCCTCGGCCGCCGAGCGGATCGACGCGGCCCTGGGTCGCGCCGAGGCCATGACATTGAACCGGTTCCTGTTGGGCGGCCGGGATATACTCGACGCCCAAGCCTGGATCAGCTGGCTCGTCCGACGCCACGACTGTTTTCGGTTCGGACCGGTGCATTGGCACGAGCACTGCGTCGGTCGAGCGCCGCCGGATCTCTCGCTCGAACCGAATCTGCCTTATCGGTTTTCGGCCGACGGTCGGCCCCTCGTCGCCGTGCTTCGCCCCGATCGGCGGACGGCCACGCTGCGCCGGCTGGGGGCGCCGGTCGCGCTCTGGGCGGCGGCGACCCTGGGCGAACTGGCCGACCTGCGCGAGGCGTGGCAACGCGCCCAGCGGTGGAACTTCGACGACTGACGGCGCGGTCGGCCGGCGAGCGCATCGTGCCCGACCTGGGCCGCCTCCGCCCATCCCGATCCGGGCTTGGAAACTCCGGGCGGGGCCCGTCCCAGCCGGTCAAATCGCCGTTGGACGCGGCCTTCCCGGCCCCGCTGCCTTCGGGATATAGCGCTTGCGTAATCCCCAAACCTCCCGACGATATCCCGATCGCATTAGACGTTTAAGGCAGATACTGGTGAGTCTTCAGGTGAGCTCTTGGTTCAGTTGATGATTTCGAAACCCGATGGTCGGGAACGGTCTGAACGAGACGAGTAAGCGAATCATCAAGCTATGAACTCCAAACTGTACGTCGGCAACCTATCGTTCCAGACGAGCGAAGACGGTCTCCGCACGGCTTTTGCCCAATTCGGCAGCGTCAGCGACGTCTACCTCGCGAGCGACAAAGTGACCGGACGCCCCCGCGGCTTCGCCTTTGTCACCATGGGCACCGCCGAAGAGGGCGCCGCCGCGATCGCGAAGCTTAACGGCACCGATCTCGATGGCCGCACGATCACGGTGAACGAAGCCCGGCCCAAGGAAGACTCCGGCGGCCGCTCGTTCGGTCCGGACCGCAAGGCCGGCGCGTTTCACAACCGCCGCTATTGATCTCGGCCGAATCCGCTGCGCGCATGCGGAGCGGACGGCTTTGATTCAGCCGTCTGGCTGATCTCATTCAAGCGAAGCGCCCGTTCTCGGGGGCTTCGCTTTTTTTTGCGGATTATTTTTGGGCGGGATGTGATTCGGGGG
>CAZWMF010000264.1:0-4816 GCA_964634535.1 uncultured Opitutaceae bacterium
GGTCCCCTCCCCGAGCGGGATGGAAACGGCGGCGCGGCGCGCGAAGACAAACGGATCGAAACTGAGCGGCGGTTGCTGGGGCGGAAGCTTGTCCTTGGCGTGATGAGCGGCGAGCTTCACGAGCGCGCGCGCGACCGGAATTTCGTGGACGCTGTCCTCGGTGAGCGAAACGCGGATCGTGTCGCCGATGCCGTCGGCCAGCAGCGCTCCGATGCCTATCGCGCTCTTGATCCGGCCGTCCTCGCCGTCACCCGCCTCGGTCACGCCGAGGTGCAGGGGATAGTGCATGTCCGCGGCCGCCATGCGCTCGACCAGCAGTCGGTAGGCCTCGATCATGACCTTCGGATTGGAGGCCTTCATCGACAGGACGATCTGGCGGTAGTCGTGCGACTCCGCTATGCGCAGGAATTCGAGCGCGCTCTCCACCATGCCGAGCGGCGTGTCGCCGTACCGGTTCATGATCCGGTCGCTCAGCGAGCCGTGGTTGGTGCCGATCCGCATCGCCCGGCCGAGTTCCCGGCAGCGGAGCACGAGCGGGGAAAAGGCCGCGTCCAGGCGCGCCAGCTCCTGCTCGTACTCGGCATCGCTGTATTCCCGGACGGCGAAGCGCTTCTTGTCGGCGTAATTGCCCGGGTTGACGCGGACTTTCTCCACGTGGAGGGCCGCCTCCATCGCCGCCTGCGGCAGGAAGTGGATGTCGGCCACCAGGGGCACGGCGCCGAAGCCCGCGGCGGTGAAGCGCTCGCGAATCGCCCGGAGGCAGCGGGCGGCCGCGACGTTCGGCGCGGTCACCCGGACGATCTCACAGCCGACTTCGGCCAGGGCGATGCATTGGCCGACCGTGGCGGCGACGTCCTGGGTGTCGCTCGTCGTCATCGACTGGACGCGGATCGGGTGGTCGGCGCCCACGCCGACCGCGCCGACCTGGACGGCGACCGTCCGGCGGCGCACCGTGGAAAAGCGGGAGACGCAATAGGCCATCGGCGCGCGCCCGCGTCAGGGTTTGGCGGCGGCCGGGGCGGCGGCGGGCGGGGGACTGTCGTCGCGGTTGGCCCGTCGCCAGCGGCCGACGTCGAAGACGCTCACGTAGCAGATCATGATCAGGATCAGACCGAGGAATACGCTCTGGGTGGTGAGCACAAAATTCATCGGCAGCCGCCGTCCGCGGATCCACTCGATCGTGGCAAAGAGCATCTGGCCGCCGTCGAGGACGGGGATGGGCAGGAGGTTGAGGATCGCGAGGTTGACGTTGATGAGGATCGTGAAGCCGATCACCACCCGGATGCCGACCTCGGTGGCATGGCGAAACTGGTCCACGATGCCGATCGGCCCGGACATCTTGGATAGACCGATGTTGGAGTGGGGATTGAGCAGACTGGCCAGATTCTGGAACGTTTCGGTCACGTAGCGCCAAACCTGCGCGAACGGCCAGGGGTGGACCGTGACCATTTGCGGTTCGATCAGAAGCCCGGCGCTGTCGAAGTCGGGCTTGGCCCGGGCCGGCAGGGTGACACTCAGGTCCTGGGCGCCCCGGCGAATGCGCAGGACCACCGGCTGGGCGTGGCGATCGGTCAGATGATCGACCAATCCGAAAATGCTTTCGATCCGTTCGCTGTCCGCGGCGATGATCAGATCGTCGGCGCGCAAGCCGGCTTGCGCGGCGGGAGAACCCGGGTCCACGCCGCGGACCACGTCGAGACCGGCCGCTTCGATGCCCACCTGGCGAACGCCGTCTTCACCGGTCAGCAGCGGATGGATCGGCAGGACCAGAATCGCGCCGTCGCGTTCGACCGTGAAAACGACTTCGGGCGAGCCGCTCTTCGTGTGGCCGCCGCCCAGAAAGATGTCCGAGCGGACGCTGTCCCAATCGGCGACGGGCTGGCCGTCCACCGCCAGAATCCGGTCGCCCACCCGCACGCCGGCCAGTTTCGCCGGGCTCGGCGCCTCCGCGCCATTGACCTCGATCGTCGGGCGCACGTAGCCGACCCGGGTGGTCAGCACCGTGCGCTGTTCGCCGACCACCGTGATGACGCAGGCCAGGGCCAGGGCAAAGAGAACGTTGAACGTGGCTCCGGCGACGAAAACGAACATCTTGGGCCAGTAGGCCACCGGCGGCAGGGCGGCGGGGTCTGAGGAACCGCGGCCTTCGATCGCGCTCAGGTCGGCCAGTTGGGGCAGCAGGACGTAGCCGCCCAGGGGAAGCCAGGATATCCGGTAGTCGACGCCGTCGCGGCCGCGCCACGACCAGATCGCCGGACCGAAGCCAATCGAAAACCGATCGACCTTGAGGTGGCACAAACGGGCGGCGAGAAAATGGCCGAGTTCGTGGAAAAAGATCGAACCGCCAAAGAAGATCGCGATCAGCGCGGTCGTCCAGAGGTTGCTTTGCAGGGCATGTAGGAAACCGGGAATCATCGATCTATAATATCAGGATGTGGACGGGTTTTGGGCAATGGCCTCCGCCGCGATGCGCCGGGCGTCGGCGTCGGCACCTACGACATCGGTCAATCGCATGGGTTCAAATGGGTTGGTTCGCTCGAGAGTCTGCTCGACGACCCGGGAAATCGCAAGAAACGGGATATCCCCAGCGAGGAAGGCCCGGACGGCCTCTTCGTTGGCGGCATTATAAATGGCCGGGGCCGTCCCGCCCGTCGCCATCGCTGATCGCGCAAGTGCCAGCAGGGGAAAGCGTTCAGTTGAAACCGGGCGGAAATCCAGGGAGAACAGGCGTTGAAAATCCAGGGCCGGTTCGGTCCCAGGCACGCGATCGGGATAGAGGAGCGCGTGCTGGATGGGGAAGGTCATCGACGGGGGGCAAAGCTGGGCGAGCATCGAGCCGTCGGTGAATTCGACCAGGGCGTGGACGATGCTTTGCGGGTGGAGCACCGCGTCGCATTGGGCCGGACACAGACCGAAGAGCCATTGGGCCTCGATCAATTCCAGTCCCTTGTTGGCCAGGGTGGCTGAATCGACCGTGACCTTCGGGCCCATCGACCAGTTGGGGTGGCGAAGGGCGTCGGCCGGGGTGGCACGGGCGAGGCGCTCGACCGGCCAATCGCGGAAGGCCCCGCCGCTCGCCGTGAGGAGGACCCGCCGGATGGCGCTGCCGGGATGCCCCTCCAGGCACTGGAAGACGGCGTTGTGCTCGCTGTCGACCGGCAGGATGCGGACTCGGGCCGCTTGCGCCGCCGCCGTGACGAAGCGGCCGGCCATGACCAGGATCTCCTTGCTCGCGAGCGCGAGGTCCTTGCCGGCGCCCAGGGCGGCCAGAGCCGGCTCCAGTCCGGCCGTGCCCACCACCGCCATGAGCACGACGTCGGCTTCGGGCCGCTGGCTCAGTTCGATGAGGCCCGCCGGTCCGCCGAGCAGCGTGGTGCCCGGCGGGAAGGCCTCGGGCGAGCGTCGGGCCTCGCGCCAGGCCGCCTCGTCGTGGATCGCCACCTGGCGCACCTGGAATTCCCGCGCGATCGCGGCGAGCTTGGCCACATTCCCGCGCGAGGCGATGCCCACCAGTTCCAGCCGGTCGGCATGGTTGCGAATCACCCGCAGGGCGTTTTCGCCGATCGAACCGGTCGCCCCCAGGAGGGCGACGCGCCGCCGCCCCGCCTGCGGGGGGCCGCCGCCGATGGATTCGGCCATGGGCGTCGACATGGCCGGTTAGCGGAACCCCAGCAGCATGTAGGCGACTGGCGCGGTCAGCAGGAGACTGTCGGTAACGTCGAAGAACCCGCCGATCCCAGGCACGCCCGAGCCCGAGTCCTTGAGGGCGGCCTGGCGTTTTAGAATCGACTCGACCAAGTCGGAGACGATCGCCACCGCGGCGATGGGTAGCGCAATCAGGGCCGCGCGGCCCGGCAAAAGGAACGCGCCGAACAAGCCGCGGAACAGCCAGGCGATCAAGGCGCCGACGAGCGCGGAGGCGGCCAGTCCGCCCACGGCGCCTTCCCAGGTCTTCTTCGGGCTGATGTTGGGCGCCATGGGATGGCGACCAAAGGCCAGGCCGGACAGCAGGGCGCCGGTGTCGCAGAACTTGGCGACCGCCACCGCCCAGACACCCAGCACCAGGCGCGCGTCGGCGCTCAGCGTGTCGCCGGGCAGCGGCGTGATGATCCGGACGAGGTACTGCAGGAGCAGCGCCACGTAGACCAAGCCGAACAGGGTGGAGGCCAGGGCGTCCGCGCGCTGTTCGGGCTTGCGCTCGCTCAGGATGCGCACGGCCAGCAGCACGGCGGCCAAGGCGAGCAAGGGATGGGCCGGCCACCGGAACCGCGCCTCGAGCCAGGGCGCCGCGGTGATGAGGGCGCCAAAGGCGATCCCGATGCCCCGAAACGGCGCGCGCCCGGTGGCCGCCTGCATCCGGTAGAATTCGCGCAGCGTCAAGCCGCTGACCGCGGCGAGGAGGACGACCGCGCCGACGTTGCGGAAGAACCACAACGCGACGGAAATGATCCCCCAAAGCAGCACGGTGCTGAAAACGCGTCGGACCACGGTGGCGGCGGTTAGGGGAGGGTGGACGCCGGCTTCACCTGCTCGCCGGTCAAGCCGTACCGCCGTTCCCGGCGTCCGTACTCGGCCAGGGCGGCGGCGAGATCATCCTTGGAGAAATCCGGCCACAGGACCGGAGAGAACACGAATTCGGCGTAAGCGGCCTGCATGAGGAGAAAATTACTGACCCGTTGCTCGCCCGAGGTGCGGATCACCAGGTCGGGATCGGGCAGGTCCGCGGTGTACAGGTACTGGCGGAATCCGGCCCAGGATTCATCGCCCGGCTTTTCCCGGCCGGCGGCAACCGCGGCCGCGTAACGCCGGGCGGCGT
>CAZWMF010000264.1:4826-5958 GCA_964634535.1 uncultured Opitutaceae bacterium
CGACCACCTCGGTGCGCGAACTGTAATTGAGCGCGAGCACGAGGACAAAGTCGGTGTACGCCTTCGTCGCCTCGACCGACTCGGCCAGGTGGCGTTGGACCCCGGCCGGCAGCCCGTCGATCCGGCCGATCGTGCGCAAGCCGATGCGATCGCGCACAAAGGTTTTCAACTCATTCTTGAGATACAATTCGAGCAGCATCATCAGCCCGCCCACCTCGTCGGCCGGCCGCAATTGGTTCTCGGTGGAAAACGCATACAGGGTCAGCACCTTAACCCCCATATCCCGGGCCGCATAGTTGATCTTCCGGACCGTCTCCACCCCCCGCCGATGGCCCTCCAGCCGCGGCAAGCCCCGCTGCTTCGCCCACCGCCCATTTCCGTCCATGATGATGGCGACATGCCCGGGCACATGGTTCGGAGTGGACGCGGAGTCGGGCGGCATGTCGAAGTGAACCCCCAGCGTGATCCGCCCGCCGCCCGAGTGGCAAGAGGGGACTTCTATTTCCACACCTCACCGTTTTGGCATCTCATTCGGTTGGAGGCCAAACCCAACGTTTCCATTTACGGCCCGACGGTTCCGGCGCCTTTTGATTGGGCCATCCCTGTCTGGGGCGTTGCGGCGCTCCTTGGCCGGCTCGCGGCCCGCCTTCGCCTGACGGCTACGGCGCGGTGCGGCCCGCTTGAGCCTAGCGAGCCACAATCGGCTGGAGAGAAAGATGACTCGTATCACGTATTAGATGGGCCGGTTTGCCGGCCATCCGGGCCTTGCGCCCCTTGCCCCGGACAGGGATATCCAACTCAACCGGCGCCGGAACCGCGCTGACGCGATCCTGGACAGGACGCAAGTCACTGCATAGCGTGGTAGGATGGACAAGGCGCTTTCACCCCTGGAAATCAAAACGGCTCTCAACAGCCTCCCCGGCTGGGCCTTCAACAACGGATACCTGGAAAAGACCTTCGAATTGGGCGATTTTCGCCGCGCGATGGCCTTCATGGTGCGCGTGGCCTTTGAGGCGGAACTGATGAACCACCATCCGAATTGGTCGAATTGCTACGACGAGGTCGTCGTGCGCCTGACCACCCATCACGCGAACGACGAGGTCACGCGCAAGGACGTGGAATTGGCCAAGAA
>CAZWMF010000265.1:0-5934 GCA_964634535.1 uncultured Opitutaceae bacterium
CTCGGTGCTGATCTTCCATCCTAATCTGGCGCACGCGTCGGCGCCGAACCTGTCGCCCTGGGATCGGACGATGCTGATCGTCACCTACAACCGCGTGACGAACGTCCCGGTGCCCCCGGGCGAGCCCCGTCCGGAGTTTCTCGTGAGCCGCGATGCGCGTCCGCTCGCGGTCGCCGAGGAGATGCTGGTCGTCTGACCCAGGATGCACAGGAGCGGCTGAAGCAAGCGCTGGCGCGAAAGGGCATTCGCGTGGGCGCTGCGGCGTCCGAACCCGGACCGCGCGCTCCAGGCGAACCGGCGCCAATCTCCTTCGCCCAGGAGCGGCTTTGGTTCCTGCAGCAGCTCGACCCGGCGAGCGCGGCCTATCACCTGGGCCAGACGTTCCGGATTCGGGGACCGCTCGACGCGGCGGCGTTGGGCCGGGCCCTCGACGATGTGCTGGCCGGGCAGGAGGCGTTGCGCACGGGCTTCGTGGCCGATGCCGACGGCCGCGCCCGCACCGTGATCGCGGCGCCGGCGCCGGGCGCGCTGACGTTCGTCGACCTGGGCGAATTGTCCGACGAGGCCCGGGCCGCCGCATTGGCGCGCGAGGAAGATGCGATTCTCGGGCCACCCTTCGATCTGGCCCGGCCGCCGCTCGTACGCGCGCGGTTGATCCGGCTGGGCCCGGCGGAGCACCGGCTGGCGATCTGCGTGCACCACCTCGTGTTCGACGGTTGGTCGATCGCCGTGGTCGCCCGCGAACTGGCCGAAGCTTACACCGCGCGGGTGGACGGCCGGGCGCCGGTCGCGCGTCCGCGCCCGCTCGCCTACGGCGACTATGCCGCCTGGCAGCGGCGCCGGGCGGCCGAGCCGCGCTGGCGGGAGGCGCTCGTCTGGTGGGAACAGCGCCTGCGCGGCCTGCCGCCGCTCGAATTGCCCGGCGACCGGCCCCGGCCGGCCCAGGTCTCCGGGCGCGGTGCCGATCGGCGCTTCGAGCTGTCCGCGGAGACGGCGGAGCGACTCCGGGCGCTGGCCCGACGGGAGGGCACGACGCTATTCGTCGTGCTGCTCGCGGCCTATGAGGCATTGCTTCTGCGCCTCAGCGGTCAGGCCGATTTCGGCGTGGGCGTGAGCGTGGCCGGGCGGACCCACCACGCCCTCGAGAATCTGGCCGGGCTATTCGTCAACACGGTCGTCTTTCGCGCCGAATTGGCGGGAGATCCGCCTTTCGCCGAAGTCCTCCGCCGGGTGCAGCGCGAGGCCCAGGAGGTGCTGGCGCGCCAGGAGACGCCCTTCGAGCAGGTGGTCGACCGCGTGCAGGCCGGCCGCGACCTGTCCCGCAATCCGCTTTTTCAGGCCGGCCTGTTTCTGCAGAACGCGCCAAAGGCGGATTGGCAGTTGGGTTCGGCCGCGCTCGAGCCGCTGGCGGCCGAGAGCCGGTCGGCGAAGTTCGACCTGCTCTTCCTGCTTGAGGAGGCCCCGGACGGTTCGCTCGCCGGGCGGATCGAATTCAGCACGGACCTGTTTGCGGCGGACACGATCGACCGTTTTGCCGGACGCTACCGCGTCCTTCTGGCCGCCGCGGCCGCCGATCCGCGCCGCCGGCTGAGCGCCTTGGAATATATCCCGGCCGCCGAGCAGGCGGAAATCCTCCGGTGGCGCGACGGGCCGGTTCGGGCCTTCGGCGGCGGCTGGATCCACGAAGAGCCGGACCGCCAACCGCCGGAGCGGATCGCGCTGGAGGGCGTCGAAGGCCGGCGGCTCACCTACGGCCAGTTTTGCCACGAAGCCGAACGGCTGGCGCGGGCCTTGCGGGGGTGGGGGGCCCGCCCGGAGGTATTCGTCGGGGTGTGCCTGGAGCGTTCGATTGAACTGGTGATCGCCCTGCACGCCGTCCTGCGCGCCGGCGCCGCCTACGTGCCGCTCGACCCGGGCTACCCGGCTGAGCGCCTGGCCTGGATGGCGCAGGATTCGGGGGCCGCGATCGTGGTGACGACGCGCGCCCTGGCCGCGCGCCTGCCGGCGGGAGGCGCGCGCCGGTTCTTCATCGACGAGCCCTGGCCGGACGGCCCGGGCGCCGGTCCGGCGCCGGCGGCGCCGAACGCGGCCTACATGATCTACACGTCGGGATCGACCGGCCGGCCGAAGGGCGCGGTCAATTCCCACGAGGGCATCCGCAACATTCTGAGCTGGGTCCAGGCGGATTATCCACTGGCCGCCGACGACGTGGTGCTGCTCAAGACGCCCTTCAGTTTCGACGTGTCGCTGCGCGAATTCTTCTGGCCGCTGATGTTCGGGGCCCGCCTGGCGGTCGCGGAGGCCGGCGCCCACCGCGATCCGGCGCGGATCGCCGCCCTCGTGCGCGCGCACCGCGTGAGCGTCGTCAATTTCGTGCCCTCCGTCTTTCGCGCGTTCCTGGACGTGCCCGCGGTGGGGACGGGGACCGCGCTGCGGCGGATTTTCTGCACGGGCGAGGAGCTGACGCGCGACCAGGTCGACAAGTGCCGGGCGGTGCTCGGCTGCGAACTGTACAACTTGTACGGCCCGACCGAGGCGGCGGTCGAGATGACCCACCAGCCGTGCGGCGCCGGATCCGGCCCGGTTCCGATCGGCCGGCCGATCGCCAACCTTGAAATCCACGTGCTCGACGCCGAACTGCGGGCCGTGCCCATGGGCGTCGTCGGCGAACTCTACCTGGGCGGCGTGGGCCTCGGCCGCGGCTATCATCGCCGGCCCGACCTGACGGCGGAGCGCTGGCTGCCGCATCCGTTCAAGCCGGGCCAGCGCCTGTACCGGACGGGCGACCTGGGGCGGTGGCGGGCGGACGGCACCGTCGAGTACGGGGGCCGGACGGACTTTCAGGTGAAACTGCGCGGCCAGCGGATCGAACTGGGCGAGATCGAGGCGGTGCTCCAGGCCCATCCCGGCGTGCGCGCCGCGGCGGTCGTCGTGCGCGACGCCCAACTGGTGGCCTACACGGTGGCCGGGGCCGGACCGGTCGCGCCCGATGAACTGCGCGGCTGGCTGGCCACGCGTCTGCCGGAGTACATGATCCCGACCGGCTGGGTGGATCTGCCCGCGCTGCCCCTCACGGTGTCGGGCAAGACCGACCGCAAGGCCCTGCCGGCCCCGGCCGCCGCGGTCCGGGCGCACGCTGCGCCCCGGGGCGAGCGCGAGGAGGCGCTCGCCCGCTGCTGGGCCGAGGTCCTGCGGGTGCCGGCGGTGGGCCGGGGCGACGGCTACTTCGAACTGGGGGGCGATTCGATCCTCAGCATCCAGGTCCAGGCGCGCCTGCGCGCCGCCGGCTGGGATTTCGACCTGGCGGAACTCTTCCGTTACCCGACCCTGGCCGACCTGGCCGCGGCGCTCCGCCCCGCCGCCGCCCGGCGGGCGACGACGGAACCGGAGCCCTTCGCCCTGCTCGCGCCGGAGGACCGGGCGGCGCTGCCCCCCGGCCTGGAGGACGCATATCCGCTCACGGCCCTGCAGACGGCGATGGTGCTGCACGGCGAGGTGCATCCGGAGTCCGCCGCCTACCGCGAGGCGTTCGTCTACGACGTGCGCGCTCCCTGGGCGGAGACCGCGTTCCGGGCGGCGCTCGCCGCGGTCGCGCGGCGGCACGGCCTCCTGCGCGCGTCCTTTGCCCTGCGGGGCGGGGCCGAGCCGATCCAGCGGATCCACGCGGACGCCCCCGGCCCGCTCGACGTATCTGATATTCGATTACTGGATGCCGCCGGCCAGGCGGCGGCCCGGGACGCCTGGGTCGCGGCCGAGTTGGGCCGGCCGGTCGACTGGGCGAACCCGCCCCTCTGGCGGGCGGCGGTGCAGCGCCGGACGGACGCGACCTGGACCTTCCTTTTCGGGGTGCACCACGCCCTGGTGGACGGCTGGAGCGCGGCCGCGCTCCTGGGCGAACTCTTTGGCGACTATCTCGAGCGCTGCGCCGGCCGCCCGCGCCCGCCGCGCCCGCCGCCGCCGGCCTTCGCCCGCTATGTCGCGCTCGAGCGCGCCGCCCGGGCCGATGAGACGAGCCGCCGCTTTTGGGCCGAGAATCTCGCCGACGCGGAGGTCGGCCGACTCCCCCGCCACCCCAAAGAGAACGCGAGTGGACCATGGTCACCCCCCAGCCCGCAAGGCGAAGGCGGACCATCGTCCCGCCAAGACCCGCAAGGCGAAGGCGGACCATTGTCCCGCCGAAGCCCGAAGGGCGTAGGCGGAACCCCCGTCTGGCGCCATTGGACCGGCCCCGATTTGGCCGCCCTCCAGGCCGCCGCGGCGCGCCTCGGCGTCTCGCTCAAACATCTCCTGCTGGCGGCCCACCTCAAGGTGGCCGCGGTGTACGGCGCCCAGTCCGAGGTCGTGGTCGGCGTGATCGCGAACGGCCGGCCGGAGGAGGCCGGCGCCGAAGAGACGCTCGGTCTGTTCCTCAATACGGTCCCGGTCCGCGTCCGGATCGAGCCGGGCCCCTGGCGGGAACTCGTGCGGGCGGTCTTTCGAACCGAGGAGGCCTACTGGCCCCACCGCCGCTTCCCCTTGGCCGACATGCTCAAGGGCCGCGATCGGCGTCCGCCCTTCGACACGGTCTTCAATTTCGTGCACTACCACGGGCTCGACGCGGTGCGCGCCCGCGCCGACGCCGAAGTCCTGGGCGCGCGTTACTTCGACGAGAACACGTTCGCCTATTTCGCGCAGTTCCACCAGGACACGGTCCAGGGCGAACTCGCGCTCGAACTGCGTTACGACCCGGGCGAATTCACGGCGGCGCAGGCCGAGGAATTCGCCGACGCCACCCGCGCGGCCGTCTCCGCGTTGGCGGCCGATCCGGACGCCCGGCACGAAGCGGCCCCGCTGATCCCCCCGGCCGCGCGGGAGCAGGTGCTGCGCGCGTTCAACGCCGCCCCGCTTCCCCCGGGCGGGCCCGCGCGGTTGCACGACGGATTTTTCGCGAGCGCGGCGCGCGTTCCGGATGCGATCGCCCTGGTCGACGGGGACCGGCGGTGGACCTACGCCGAATTGGCCGGGCGGGTCGGCGCGTGGGCGGCGGAATTGCGCCGGGGCGGCGCCGGTCCCGAGGCCTTGGTCGGCGTTTGCCTCGAGCGGAGCGCCGACCTGGTCACGGCCCTTCTCGCGGTGCTCGCCTCGGGGGCGGCGTACGTGCCGCTCGACCCGGCCTATCCGGCCGAACGGCTGGCCTTTCTCTGCGCCGACGCGCGCGTGGGCGCGCTGGTCAGCCGGCCCGAACTGGCCGCCCGCCTGCCGGCCGGCCCCTGGCGGTTGATCGACGCGGCGGCCCTGGCCGCGCTGCCTGCAGGCGGACCGCTCCCGCCGGACGGGGCGCTGCCGGTCAACCTGGCGTATCTCATTTATACGTCGGGCTCGACCGGACGGCCCAAGGCGGCGGCGATCGAACACCGCAGCGCCGGGGCGCTGATCGCCTGGGCGCGCGCCACCTACCGCGCCGCGGACCTGGCCGGCACCCTGTTCGCGACGTCGGTCTGCTTTGACCTGTCGGTCTTCGAAGTGTTCGCGACGCTGGCCGCCGGCGGCCGCGTGATCGTCGCGGAAAACGCGCTGGCCTTGAACACGCTGCCCGCCCGCGCGGACGTGACGCTCGTCAACACGGTGCCCTCGGCCGCCGCGGAGCTCGTGCGACAGGGCGGGTTTCCCGCCGGCGTGCGGGTGGTCAACCTGGCGGGCGAACCGCTGTCGCGCGACCTCGCCGATCGGATCTACTCCGGCGGCACGGTCGAGCGGGTCTACGATTTGTATGGGCCGTCGGAGGACACGACCTATTCGACCTGCGCGTTGCGGGCGCCCGGCGGGCCCGAAACCATCGGGCGCGTCCTGCCCGGTTCGCAGCTCTATCTGCTCGACGCCCAGGCGAACCCCGTTCCGCTCGGCGTCAGCGGCGAGATCTATCTGGGCGGGGCCGGGCTGGCCCGGGGCTACCTG
>CAZWMF010000266.1:0-5927 GCA_964634535.1 uncultured Opitutaceae bacterium
CCCAGCGAAATGGCCACCGACAAATCCCTCGAGGCGGTGGTGTGGGTGGCGGTGGGCGGGCGCGGCACGCTGGTCGGCCCGATCGTGGGGGCCATCTTTGTCAACGCGCTCAAGAGTTGGGCGACCGAAGCCTACCCCGACCTCTGGCTGATCATTCTGGGCACCCTGTTCATTCTAGTCGTGCTCTTCCTTCCGGGCGGGATCGTCAGCCTGCCCGCGAAGCTGACTCCGTGGTTGCGCAAGAAGCTGGGGCGGGAGCGCCGGTCCGAGAGCGAGGATCAGGCCGAGCTCGCCAAACCGAAGGCCGCGGGCACCCAACCCATACCCGATCGCCCATGAGCCAGCTCCTGCTCGGCGTCGAGGACGTCACCAAAACCTTCGATGGATTCAAGGCCATCTCGGACCTCACCTTCTATCTGTTCGAGGGCGAATTGCGCACGGTGATCGGCCCGAACGGGGCCGGAAAGTCCACGTTCTTCGACCTGATCACCGGTCGGGCCCGGCCCGACAAGGGCACGATCGAATTTGGGCACACCGACCTCACGGCGCTTAGCGAATACGAGATCAATCGGCTGGGCATCGGCCGCAAGTTCCAGACGCCGAGCGTCTACGTCGAGCACACCGTTTGGCAGAATCTGGTCCTGTCGGTCGCCGGCCCGCGCGGCGTGTTCAGTTCGATTTTTCACAAGTGGACGTCGACCGAGCACGACCGGATCGACGAGTTGCTCAAGCTCGTGCGCCTGGAGGCCAAGCGCGACTGGCGGGCCGGCCAGCTGGCGCACGGCGAGAAGCAGTGGCTCGAAATCGGCATGCTGCTGGCCCAGGACCCCAAGCTTCTGCTCGTCGACGAGCCGGCCGCCGGCATGACCGACGAGGAGACGCAGCGCACGGGCGAGCTTTTGATTTCCTTGGCCGGCAAACACAGCCTGATCGTGGTCGAGCATGATATGACGTTCGTCCGGCAGATTGCCCAGGGCCGCAAAGTGACCGTGCTCCACCAGGGCAGCCTGCTGTGCGAGGGCTCGTTCGAACAGGTGCAAACCAACCCCAAAGTCCGCGAGGTTTACCTCGGCCGGGGAAAGGCCGCGAAGTGACCGCGCCGCTTCTCGAACTCCAGGCGATCGAGGCCGATATCGGCGGCTCGCGCATCCTGCGCGGGGTCACGCTGGAGGTCGGCGCCGGCGAGGTGGTCTGCCTGATGGGCCGCAACGGGGTCGGCAAGACGACGACCTTGCGCGTGATCATGGGCCAGCGGGCCATGCGGGCCGGTTCGCTCCGTTTTGCGGGGGCCTCGTTGGCGGGACGCGCGACCGCCGACCGGGCTCGGGACGGGCTGGGCTATGTGCCGCAGGGCCGGGATATTTTTCCGCATCTGACCGTCCAGGAAAACCTGCGGATCGGCCTTCTCATGCACCAGCGCAGCCGCGCGGAGGCCGCGGCCGACCTCGAGCGGATCTATACCCTTTTCCCCGTCCTCAAATCGATGTTGGGACGGAAGGGCGGGGTGCTCAGCGGCGGCCAGCAGCAGCAGCTCGCCATCGGACGGGCCTTGCTCACGCGACCCAAGCTGGTCCTGCTCGATGAGCCGACCGAGGGCATCCAGCCCTCGATCATCGAGGAGATTGGCGACACGCTGCAGCGGCTGCGCCAGGAAGGGCTGGCGATCCTCCTCGTCGAACAATTTGTTGATTTCTGCCGCGGGGTCGGCGACCGTTTCTACGCCATGGACCGCGGCGCGATCACCACCTCGGGACCTGTTTCCGCCCTGACCGACGAGGTGGTGCGCGAGCATCTCCAGGTCTGAGCCGTCGCCGGATGCATCTGACCCCGCGCGAACGCGAGAAGCTGATGGTGGTGGTGGCCGCGGATCTGGCCCGCCGGCGGCGAGCCCGGGGGCTGCGGCTCAACCATCCCGAGGCCGTGGCCGTGATCACGTACGAGATCTTGGAAGGGGCGCGCGACGGCCGCACCGTGGCCGACCTGATGAGTTTTGGCACGACCATCCTGACCCGCGCCGATGTGATGGACGGCGTGCCGGAGATGTTGCACGACGTCCAGGTCGAGGCCACGTTTCCCGACGGCACGAAGCTCGTGACGGTGCATCATCCGATCCGATGAATCATGATTTTCAGCTTGGACGGGGGCCGGATGGACGCGGTGCGGTCCGTCCGGATGCGCACAGCGCCAAACCCGATGGGCGCGGCAGCGCGACCTGCGGGTGCGCGCTTGGTGCGGCGCCGGAGACTGCGCACGGCCGCGGCCGGGGGCGGATTTCGCCCATTCCGACATGATTCCCGGTGAAATCATCGTGCCGGCGGATGCGCCGGCGTTGCCGACCAACGCGGGTTTGGACACCCGCACGGTGGAGGTGGTCAATACCGGGGACCGACCGGTGCAGGTCGGATCTCATTTCCATTTCTTCGAGGTCAATACCGCGCTGCGGTTCGATCGGGCGGCCGCGCGGGGATTCCGGCTCAACATCGCGGCGGGGACCGCTGTGCGCTTTGAAGCCGGCGACACCAAGCGGGTCGAACTGGTCGCCCTGGCGGGCGCCCGGCAGGTCTACGGACTGAATGGACTGATCAACGGCTCGCTCTAGCCCGAAAATTTATGACAAGCGGCCAAATCTCGCCCACATCGCTCGGGCATAAAGGACCTCGGGCTCATTGCGATGGGCCGGGAAGCCCGCCTCAGTCGCCCTCGGTCTTTTCTGCTCGGCGCTTCGCGCGATCTTTGGCCGTTTTCACGAAACTTCCGGGCTAGCCATGCCATCGCTCTCCCGCCGCCAATATTCGGAAATGTTTGGGCCCACCGTTGGCGACCGCGTGCGCTTGGCGGACACCGAACTGTTCATCGAGGTCGAGCGCGATTTGATCGCCGAGGGCGGAGGCTATGGCAACGAAGTCAAGTTCGGCGGCGGCAAGGTGATCCGGGATGGGATGGGCCAGTCGCCCACCGCGACCGACGCGGAATCGCTCGACCTCGTGCTGACGAACGCCGTCGTGCTCGACCCGCGGCTCGGTGTCATCAAGGCCGACCTCGGGATCAAAGCCGGCCGCATCGTTGGCATCGGCCACGCCGGCAATCCGGGGATTCAAAGCGGCTTGGGCTCGATCTTCCCCGATCCGGCCACCGGGCGGAAAAACCCGATGGTCTTGGGCGCCGCCACCGAGGTGATCGCGGCCGAAGGCTGCATCGTCACGGCCGGGGGCATCGATACCCATATCCATTTCATCTGTCCGCAGCAGATCGACGAGGCTTTGGCGAGCGGCGTGACCACGATGCTCGGCGGCGGCACCGGTCCGGCGACCGGCACCTTCGCCACCACCTGCACGCCCGGCCGGTGGAACCTGCACCGCATGCTGGAGGCCGCCGAGGCCTTCCCCATGAATCTGGGCTTCCTCGGCAAGGGCAACTGCTCGACGCCCGAGCCCCTGCGCGAGCAGATCCTGGCCGGTGCGATCGGGCTCAAGCTGCACGAGGATTGGGGCACGACGCCCGCGGCGATCGACGCCTGCCTGGGCGTAGCCGACGAATTGGACGTCCAGGTGGCGATCCACACCGACACGCTGAACGAGGCGGGCTTTGTCGAGGAGACCCTGCGCGCCTTCAAGGGCCGCACCATCCACACGTTTCATTCCGAGGGCGCCGGCGGCGGCCACGCCCCGGATATCATCCGGGTCTGCGGCGAGGCCAACGTGCTGCCGTCGTCGACCAACCCGACGCGGCCCTATACCATCAACACGATCGACGAACACCTCGACATGCTGATGGTCTGCCATCACCTCGATCCCAAGATCCCCGAGGACGTGGCCTTCGCCGAGTCGCGCATCCGGCCCGAGACGATCGCCGCCGAAGACTGGCTGCACGATCTGGGCGCCATTTCCATGATGTCCTCGGACAGCCAGGCGATGGGCCGGGTCGGCGAGGTCGTCCTGCGCACCTGGCAGACCGCCCATAAGATGAAGACCCAGTTCGGCCCGTTGGCGGGGACCAGCCATCCGGCCGCCGACAATTTCCGGGCGCTGCGGTATCTGGCCAAATACACGATCAATCCGGCGGTGGCCCACGGCATCGCCCACGTGGTCGGATCGCTCGAAGTCGGCAAACTGGCCGATCTGGTCGTTTTCAAGCCCGCGTTCTTCGGGGTGAAACCCGAACTCGTGCTCAAGGGCGGATTCATCGCCCTGGCCAACATGGGCGATCCCAACGCCTCGATTCCGACGCCGCAACCGACCTTCTACCGCCCGCAATTCGGCGCCTTCGGCCGCGCCCTGTCGTCGACCAGTCTGACCTTCGTGAGCGAAGCGAGCCTGCGCACCGGTTCGCTCGCGGCCCTCGGCCTGCGCCGCCGGCTCGAACCCGTGCGGCATTGCCGCAAACTCGGCAAGCAGGACATGGTGCTCAACGACGCCTTGCCCAAGATCGAGGTCGATCCGGAAACCTACACGGTCAAGGCCGACGGCCAGGTGCTGCGTTGCGAACCGGCCAAAGTGCTGCCGATGGCCCAGCGGTATTTTCTGTTTTGACGCGCGCGGGCCGCGTGAGCCCGAAACTACTGGGGTCTACCGGGAGCCGAAGCCGACACTTGTATCTGCAGTGGTCAAAAATTTCCGGGGATCGGACGCCTTTTCCCGGCGCAAACGCCCTCGATCTCCCCATGCTGATTCCATTGCACAGTTGGGTAAACTTCGTCCGATTCCGTTCGGGAATGGGGAGCCGCCATTTCCGGTTTTGCTAGGGGCTAGATCCGTCGCAGATCGGTGCTCAAGCGAGGGAGGGTTGTGGCGGCGAGCGTGCGGATCTGAGCAAGCCTATCGCGCAATTCCAGGCTGCCGGCGGCGATTACGCGCACGAGCCAGACGCCCGGCCGGATGCGGGTGTGTGCGACGCGGCAGGCGGGGCCGTGAAGGTCGCGCAGGCGACGCCACAGCGGGTCGCCGTCGCTCAATCGGGGCGAACAGAGGATCACCGTTCCGAACCAGGCCTCGGGCATGCCGTAGAAAGCCGCCAAGCGGCCGAATTCCGGGCCGGTCGCATCGAGCCGCTCGCGCAAGAGGAGTTCGCCGGCGACGGACAGTGTCAGGCCCAGGCGCAGCCGCCGCCACGCCCAGATTTCGCCGCGGCCGGTCCGGCCGGGAGCCAGCGTGTCCACGAAGCAGAGTTCCGCGCCGGCGTCGGCCTCGAGGTGGGTCGTCTGCTCGTAATCGGTCGCGGCGTGGGGGAATAGCGGCTCGGCGGCGTATTCGAGCCAGGCGCCCCGGCGCACCGCGAAGCGCTGGTCGCAGCGGGCGGCGCCGCCGTCCATCACGAATGCGCGGGTCGCCGCGGGACTGATGAGGGCCAAGGCCGCGCCCTCGGTCACCTCGGCCGCCAACGCGAGGCGGTCGCCCGCCAGGATTCCGGCGGTCGCATTGATGATGCGCAGCTGGAGCACCCGGCCGTCCCAATACCCCTGGCCGATATGGTAGGGCGCCTGGAAGGACTGGCGGCCGATCCGGGTGCGGCCCTCGCCGTCCGGTATCGCGGTCACCTGGAGGTGCCCGACGAGGCCCGGACTCGGCAACGGACGCGCCGGATCCTCACCGCCGGCCGGCGCGATTTGGGCGGCGGGTATCCCGGGCATGCTTCAGGCGACCCGGTCCCAACGCCAGTTTCGGACCTTACGGCCGCCCCGGCTGTGCCGGCCATCGGATGACTGCGCCTCGGTTCGGTTCACGGCTTGGTCGCGAATAAAACCTCGTGCTCGATCCAGGCGATTACCTGGTCGAGATTGTGCCCGCGCTTCAGGTCGCAGAAGATGAACGGCCGGCCCGCCCGCATCGCCCGGGCGTCGCGGTCCATCACCGCCAGGTCCGCGCCAACGTGCGGGGCCAGATCGATCTTATTAATAAGCATGAGATCGCTGAAACGGATGGCGGGGCCGC
>CAZWMF010000267.1:0-5908 GCA_964634535.1 uncultured Opitutaceae bacterium
GGAAGATGATCCGCTCGAGAACGCCGGTCAGGCGGTTGGCCTCGGAGGGCGGGGACGGGGTGGACACGGCGTCAGGCGGGCAGGGCCCGCGCGAGTTCCGGCAGGTCGGCGAACACGCGATCGGCGCCGGCCGCGACGAGCGCCTCCCGGTCGTGGGTGCCGGTGGCGACGCACCAGGCGGGGAAGCCCCCGGCCCGCGCCGCTTGGATGTCGAAGGGCGAATCGCCGATCAGCACGGCTTCGGCCGCGGTCGCGCCCAGCCGTTGCAATACGTAGCGGTTGAGCTCCGGGGCCGGTTTGAGCCAAGGAGTGTCACCGGCGCCGACCACGACCGCCAGAAACGCGGTGAGCCCCAGGTGGTCGCAGATCTGACGCGAGGACGGACCCACCTTGTTGCTGATCACCGCCAGCCGCGCGCCCCGCCGGTGCAGGCCTTCCAGGAGCTCCCGGGCCCCCGGCATCAGCCGCACGTCGTCGAGCAGGGTTCGGTTCCAGTACTCCCGGTAGATCGCCAGCGCCTCGCCCAGCCGGTTCGCCGGAACAAACTTGAGCGCGGCATTTTCAAGGCCGCCTCCGACGGCGGCCCGCACTTGGTCGGCGGTCGGAATCGGCAGCCCCATCCGACCCAGCGTGTGGGCGTAGCTGCGGTGGATGGCGGCAAAATGGTCGATGAGCGTCCCGTCCAGGTCGAACAGGAAGGCGCGGAAGCCGCCGGGCGTGGTCATGCATGGATGCTGTGCCCGGCCGGGCCGGGAAGCGCACGCCAAAAATGGCCGGGGAGCGGACGGCCCCGGCCGATTCGCCGGAACGCGGGCCCGTTGCGCCGGCGCGAAGCGGGCCCGGTTCGGCCCGGCCGGACATTGGTTTATGAGATTTCGCTTTGCGGATCGGGCCCGGCTGGCAGAGTCTGCAGGCATGAAGCCGCCCAGTTCCGGGTCCGCCGACTCGCCGGTCGTGCTCCACGCCCAGGGAGACGACCTGGAATTGGCGCTGGCCGGCGACTGGCGGCTGACCCGGGTCCAACCTTCGTGGCGGGCCCTGGCCCCCGCCCCGGCTTTTAAGCGGGTCCGAATTCGGGCGGACCAGGTGGGCGCCTGGGACACATCGATCATTTTGTTCGTCGTGGCGGTCCAGCAGGATTGCGCCGCCCGCAAGGTCCCCTGCGATCTGTCCGCCCTGCCCGAAAAGATGCGCGCCCTCATCGGCCAGCTCGACGGCGCCCAAGGACGGATCGCACCCGCGGTGCGCACGGAAAGCTTCCTCGCCGCCGTCGGCAACGCCGCAACCGGCCTCTGGCCGGAAGCCCGCGTCATCCTGCGCTTCATCGGCGAATGCGTGATCGGCTTGTCCCACGGCTTGAAGCGGCCCCGTCGGTTCCGCTGGACGGACTGCTTTGACGAGATGCAGCAGTGCGGCGCCATGGCCCTGCCGATCGTCGGTTTGATCGGCTTCCTCGTAGGCCTGACCCTCGCCTATCAGGCGGCCGTCGAATTGCGCCAATTCGGAGCGGATATCTATGTGGCCGACCTGATCGGCCTGTCCATCGTGCGGGAAATGGGCCCCATGATGGCCGCGGTGATCGTGGCCGGCCGGACCGGGGCGGCCTTTGCGGCCAGCCTGGCAAATATGAAAATGAACGAGGAAATCGACGCCCTGGAGGTCCTCGGAATACCCCCGGTCGATTTCCTGGTCATGCCCCGCTTGATCGCCCTGGGGGTCATGATGCCGCTCTTGGCGCTCTACGCCAACGCGGTCGGCATCCTGGGCGGCGTCGTCGTCGCCTCGGGCATCCTGCAGATCCCGCCGACGGCCTACTGGGTGGAGACCCGCAGCATCGTCGACCTGTCGGACGTCAGCAGCGGCCTGATCAAGGCGGCCGTGTTCGGCATCCTGATCGGCGTCTCCGGCTGTCTGCGCGGGCTCCAGGCCGAACGCAGCGCGGCCGGCGTGGGCCGGGCCGCCACGTCCGCGGTCGTGACCGCCATCCTGTTGATCATCGTCGCCGACGCAGTATTTGCCGTGCTCTTCCATGTCCTCGGAATCTGACATCCCAGCCATCGAGGTGGAGCACCTCGCCTGCGGCTACAACGGCCAGACGATCCTGAAGGACGTCAGCTTCCGCGTGCGCCGCGGCGAGGCGTTTTTCATCATCGGCGGCTCGGGCTGCGGAAAGAGCACCCTGCTCCGCAACCTGGTCGGCCTGAACACCCCCACCGGCGGGCGGGTCCGCTTTTTCGGTCGGCCCTTCAGCGAAGCCGATCGGACCACGCGGCGCAACCAGCTCAAGCGTTTCGGCATGCTCTTCCAGAGCAGCGCCCTGTGGAGTTCGCTCACCCTGCGCCAAAACGTGTCGCTGCCCCTCGAAGAGCTCACGCCGCTCAAGCCGGCGGCCATCGGCCAGATCGCGGCCCTCAAGCTGGCGCAGGTGGGACTCTCGGGCTTCGAAGACTACTACCCGTCGGAGATCAGCGGCGGCATGAAGAAGCGCGCCGGGCTGGCCCGGGCCCTCGCGCTCGATCCCGACATCGTCTTTTTCGACGAACCGGCGGCCGGCCTCGATCCGGTGACCTCCCGTCACCTGGACGACCTCGTCCGGCAGATTCGGGACGATTTCGGCACGACCCTGGTGATCGTTTCGCACGAGCTTTCCTCGATCTTCAACCTGGCCGACCGGGTCATCATGCTCGACCGGGAGGCGCAGGGCATTATTGCAGAAGGCTTGCCGAGGGAACTCGCCGCCTCCAGTAAGAATCCCAAGGTGATCGAGTTCCTCCGTGACCAGGGAAAGTCCGCATGAAAACCAAGGTTAGTCCCGGCGTCATCGGGGCGTTTGTCGTGGGGGCCACCGGCCTGGCGGTCATCGCCTTGATCTCGTTCGGCAGCATCAATTTCCTGCACAAGCGGGAGCGGTTTATCGTCTACTTCTTCGACGAGTCGGTCCAGGGCTTGACCATCGGTTCACCGGTCAAGCTGAGCGGCGTGCCGGTCGGCCGGGTGATCGACCTGCACGTGCGCTACGATACGAAAACCAACCATTCCGCCGTCGCCGCCCGCTGCGAGTTCGACCGAAATATGATCACGGACACGGCCGGTGGCGTCGTCGACGTCACCGACCGCGCGCAGGTCGAGACTCTGATCGACCATGGCCTGCGGGCTCAGTTGGGCGTCGCCGGTCTCGCCACCGGATTGCTTTACATCGAACTGCGTTTTGAGGACCCGCGGCTGTATCCGGCCAACCCGGCCTTGCGCAACGGGGAGTACGCCGTGATTCCGCAGATGCCGTCCAACATCGCCGAACTGGAGACCCGCGCGACCGAGATCATGAACAAGATCAATCAGATCGATTTCCAGCGGTTGTCCGACGACCTGCACGCGCTCCTGACCGAAACCCGCGCCCGGCTCGCGGGCGTCGATCTGAAGGGCCTGGTCGAGCAATGGAAAATGGCCGGAGCCTCGGTGAATACCCTTGCGAATTCTCCGCAGATTCCCCACGCGCTCGAGTCGCTCGATCGGACCCTGGCCGACGTGCGGGTGGCCGTCAACCGACTCGACCACCAGGTGGATCGCAACGGTGAGAACCTCGAAACGACCCTGGTCCAGGCCCGGACCACGTTGAAAGAATTCAACGATGCGGCGGTCACCCTGCGGCGGTTTGTCGCGGCCCAGGAGGGCGTGGGCGATGGCGCGACCCAGGCCCTCAATCGCATTTCCGACGCGGCCGAATCGGTCCAGCGCCTGGCCGATTTTCTCGAACGCAATCCCAGCGCCATCGTCTCCGGAAGGAAGGTTAACCCATGAAGGCTGTCCGCTTCGCCCTGCGGTTGATTCGCCCGGCCATACCGGCCGTGAGCCTGGCCCTGGCCGGTTGCGGCACGGGCTTCCTGCCGCCTCCCCAGGCGGACCCGACGCGCTATTTCGTGCTTTCGAGCCCGGCGCTCCCGGACGTCGCCGGCCACCCGGAAGGCGCCCACCTGCATCTGGGCCTGCGGCCAATCGACCTGCCGGAGTACCTCCACGGGCGGCCGATGGCGATTCGCGACGGCAGCAATGAACTGGTGGTAAATGACTTCTATCGCTGGGCTGAGCCGCTCTCCTCCGGGATCGAACGGGTGCTCCGTCTCGAACTGGCGGCCGATCCCGCGGTCGCCGAGGTGATGATGGCACCGTTCCCCGTCAGCACGCAGCCGGACTTCGTGGTCTCGGTCTCGATCGTTCATTGCGAGGGGACCGCTGGCGCCGGCGGATCGCATGCCCGCTTCTCCGCGGTCTATCAGATCGCCACGCCCGGTCCGGACTCGATCGTCTACGCCCGGCGCACCTTCAGCGCGCCCGACGCCTCCTGGGACGGTCGGGATTTCGGGAAATTGGCCGCCCTCCTGAGCGCCGACGTGTCGGCCCTGGCCCGCGACATTGAATCGGCGCTGCCGACTCCGAAGCCACAGGGTTAACCCAAGGCCCTCGCGATGCGCGGACTGGCCGAAGACGCCAGTCCCCAGTTCTTCGCCGAGCGCCGTCTGCTGCGCCGACTACTTCAGCGCGGCGGCGACTCGGGTGAGCGCCTGTTCGACGTTTTCGCGGCTGTTAAACGCGCTGATGCGGACGTGCCCTTCGCCGCACTTGCCGAAGCCGGCGCCGGGCGTGCACACCACCTGGGCCCGATTGAGCAGCAAATCGAAAAACTCCCAGGAGTCGCGCCCGGTGTTGACCCAGATGTACGGCGCGTTTTCGCCGCCGACGCAGGAAAAGCCCAGCTCGTGCATCGCCTCGCGGATGAGCCGGGCGTTGCCCAGATAGAAATCGGCCAATGCGCGCGTCTGCTCCCGGCCGGCCGGCGAATAGACCGCCGCCGCGGCCTTCTGGATCGGATAAGCTACGCCGTTGAATTTTGTCGTGTGGCGGCGGTTCCACAGGGCGTGCACCGGATGGGTTTGGCCGTCCGCGTCGGTGGCGAGGACGCTCTTCGGGACGACCGTAAACGCGCAGCGCGTGCCGGTGAAGCCGGCCTGCTTCGAGAAACTCCGAAATTCGATCGCCACCTCGCGCGCTCCCTCGATTTCGTAAATGCTATGCGGAATCTTCGGGTCGCGGATGTACGCCTCGTAGGCCGCGTCGAACAGGATGATCGCCCGATGCTTCCGGGCGTAGGCCACCCAGGCGGCGAGCTGGTCGCGCGAGGCCACCGCCCCGGTCGGATTGTTGGGGAAGCACAGGTAAATGAGGTCGGCCGGTTCGGCCGGAACCGTAGGCACGTAACCGTTCGCTGGCGTGCTATCCAAGTAGTGCACGCCGGCGTAGCGCCCGTCGACAAACCCACCGGTGCGGCCCGCCATGACGTTGGTGTCCAGATAAACCGGATAGACCGGATCGGGAATCGCCAGGCGGATGTCCGCGGCAAAAATCTCCTGGATGTTACCGCAATCGCACTTGGAGCCGTCGGAAATGAAGATTTCGTCCGCGGCGATGGCGCAACCGCGGGCCGCATAGTCGTGCGCAGCGATCGCCTCCCGCAGAAAGGCGTAGCCCTGTTCCGGCCCGTAACCCTTGAAGGTGGCCCGCTGGGCCATCTCGTCGGTCGCGCCATGCAGGGCCTCGATGCAGGCGGGCGGCAGCGGTTCGGTCACGTCGCCGATTCCCAGGCGGATGACTGGACGGTCCGGATGGGCCGCGGTGTAAGCGCTGACCCGTCGGGCGATGTCCGAGAACAGGTAGGAGGCCTGCAGCTTGCGGTAGTTTTCGTTGATGCGAATCATCGGAGCGGGGCGGGAAAACTGATCAATCCGTCCCAAAACCACAAGCCCGCCGGCGCTGCGGTCGCTTCCCTACTGGCCAAAACCCGGTACCCGTCAGGGCCAAGCTTCGCCAATCCCAATCAAGCCGCCATACCGGCGAGCTCTCTCGCCGCGGATTC
>CAZWMF010000268.1:0-5839 GCA_964634535.1 uncultured Opitutaceae bacterium
CCACCCAGCCGGAAATTAGAAACCGGGCACCCGTGCCCAGGGCGCCTCCCGCCATGACCCATAGAAAAAGTCGCATGCGTACGGTCCAAACCTAGGGGGCGGACCGCGCCGCTCAAGGCCGAATGCGGCCGCCGGGTCGCCCAGGTAGGGCTGGAAAACGGTCGCCCGAAGTGATTGATTTCTCCCATGTCACGAATCGTACGCGCCGGACTGATCCAAGCCACCTGCACCCATCCCGGAACCGCGCCGCTGCGCAAGATCAAGGCGGCGATGCTCGCCAAGCATCTGGGCCTGATCGAAAAGGCCGCCAAGCGCGGCTGCCAGGTGGTGTGCCTGCAGGAAATATTCTTTGGACCGTATTTTTGCGCCGAGCAGGCCACGCGCTGGTACGACACGTCCGAGCGCATCCCCGACGGACCCACGATCCAGGTGATGATGAAGACCGCGAAGCGGCTGGGCCTCGTCCTGATCGTGCCGATTTACGAGGTCGAGCAAACCGGCGTGTACTACAACACCGCGGCCGTGATCGACGCCGACGGCCGGTACCTCGGGAAATACCGCAAGAGCCACATTCCACATTGCGCTCCCGGCTTCTGGGAAAAATTCTATTTCAAGCCGGGCAACCTCGGCTATCCCGTCTTCGAAACGGCGGTGGGCAAGGTCGGCGTGTACATCTGCTATGACCGCCACTTCCCGGAGGGGGCCCGCTGCCTCGGCCTCAATGGGGCGGAGATCGTTTTCAACCCGTCCGCCACGGTGGCGGGCCTGAGCGAATACCTCTGGAAGCTCGAACAGCCCGCGCATGCCGTGGCCAACCAGTATTTCATCGGGGCGATCAACCGGGTCGGCGTGGAAAAACCCTGGGCAATCGGCGAATTCTATGGCCAATCGTACTTCTGCGATCCGCGCGGCCGCATCATCGCCGAGGCCGGCCGGGACCGCGACGAGATCGTCGTCGCCGACCTCGATCTGAACTTGATCGGCGAGGTGCGCAATATTTGGCAATTCTACCGGGACCGGCGTCCGGAAACTTATTCCGCGATTCCCGCGCCGTAGCCGTCCGCGGGCGGTGTTTGACGGCGGACCCAAATTCGCGGAAGGTGACAACCTCCCCACTATGTGTTCGGCTTGGCCCGCGTGATTCCCCCTGCAGCCTTCGTACCCCGCACGCTGTCGGCACTCGATTATTCCGTGCTGGTGGCGTACTTCGTGGCGAATCTGGCGATCGGAATCCGCTGGGCCCGCCGCCAAAAATCCTGCGATAGCTATTTTCGCGGCAATCGCCGGGTCGCGTGGTGGGCGGCGGCGCTGAGTTTCTTTGCCGCCGGCTCGAGCAGCATCAGTTTTCTTGCCCTGCCGGCCAAAACCTACAGCGGCGACTGGGGGGTGTTTGGCTCCGCCCCGGCGCAGTCCCTGGCCGGCATGGTCGCCGCCCTGGTATTCATCGCAATATTCCGACGCCTCGACAGCCCCACGGTGTTCGCCTTTCTCGACCGGCGCTTTGGCCGGCCGGTCCGCCTGCTGGGCGCCGGGGCCGCCGTGCTCCTGAAAGTGGCCAGTCGCATGAGCGTCGTGATGCTCTTGCCCGCCCTGGCGCTGTCGACGGTGACCGGCCTGAACGTATACGTGTGCATTTTGGCGACTGGCATCATCACCATCCTCTACGCGGTCGAAGGCGGCTTCATGGCGGTCATCTGGACCGACGTCATGCAGGTCGGCGTGGCGCTGGGCGGCATGGTGATCGCCACCTGCTTTCTCGCGCGCGGCGTGCCCGGCGGCATCGGCGGCATCTGGCACGCCGGCCACGCCCTGCAGAAATTCAACATCGTCTCCTGGTCGTGGGACTTCACGCACCCCACGATCTGGGTCTTCGTCGGAATGTTCTGGGCGACGATGTTCACCCAGATCGCCGACCAGCCGTTCATGCAACGGGTCTTTTCCGCGGCCGACGACCGGCTCGCCCGGCGCACGATGATCTGGGGCAACGCGCTCGGGCTGCTGAGCAGCGTGCTCTTCTTCTTCGTCGGCACCGGCCTTTACGTCTTTTACCAGTTTCACCGCGAACGGCTGGCCACCGGCCTGCGCAACGACGCGATCCTGCCTTATTTTATCGCGAATGAACTGCCGGCCGGCGTGGTCGGCCTGATCGTCGCGGCGATTTTCGCCGCGAGCATGGGCACCCTGGGCAGCACCATGAATTCGACCGCGGCCATCCTGGTGAACGACTTCTTCATCCCGTGGCGGCCGGCCGCAACCGAGCCGGAGCGCCTGCGCCTGGCCCGCCTGTGCACGCTCGCGGCCGGCGCCGCCTCCACCGCGATGGCGGTGTATCTGGCGACGCTCACGGTAAAATCGCTCTGGGACGTCTACCTGAGCCTGATCGCGGTGATCGGCGGCGGATTTGCCGGCGTCTTCGCGCTCGGCCTGCTCACCCGACGCGCCAATTCACCCGGCGTGATCATCGGCTTGTTCGGCAGCGTCGCGATCACGCTGTGGGCGGACCACGCCCATGTGAGCGAATTCTTCCAAGGCTTTGTCGCCGTGGCCTCGAGCATGGTCCTGGGTTATGCGGCCAGCCTGATTTTCGCCGGCCGCGTGCCGGTGAAGGACCAGACCGGTCTGACGCTGTGGACGCTGCAGCCGTCCACCTCATTCCGCACGGCCCGCCATCGGCCGCTTCCGACCAAGCCGGCGGTCGTCGATTAGCCGTCCACCAATCGGGCGGATTTACCGCCCCGACCGGTAAAGATGGCGCCAACTCGCCGGATTCAGGGTGGTAGCGCAGTCTGCGGTTGCGCCCCCTTCGGGCGCGCCTGGAGCAGGACGACCGCCGCCCGGGATCGGGGCACCGTCACCCGGACCACCGTCGTGCCCGGACGGCTGGGTGGCACGATCGCCGCCTGCAGCGGCTGCGTCCAACCCTTGTAGGTGAACGAGGCCGAGGCCACCGCCCGCGCGCCCAAAGCGTCGCTCGGGAATTCCACGTCGACCGAAAAATCGGCGTAGTCGTAATTGGTCACGACCGCCGTGCAGGACCCGTCGGGCAAGACCGGCCCCAATTGCACAAAGAGTCGCCACGGCTCGAGCGGCGTGATCGAGACTTGGTCGCCGTTGACGTAGACGAGCAGATAATGCTGAAAACCGCCGTCCTCCGGTCCGGGCGCATTGGAAGCGCCGCAGCCGCCCGTCACCACGTAGGTGATGCCGTCGTGGACCGACTTGTAATACAAATGCTCGTGGCCACTGAACACCGTCTTCACTCCAAACTCGACGAATAGCCGGTGGAGTTCATCGCGGGCCGCCGAGTTGGCGAATCCGCCGTTTGGCGTACGCGGGAACAGCGGATGGTGGGAGAAGACAAAAATATGCGCCGCGCCGCGGTTGGCCTCCAGATCCTGGCGGAGCCAATCCCGTTGGGCCCGGCCGACCCCGGGCTTGTGGCCAACCTCCTCGGTATCCAAGGCGATGAAATGCGAGTGCCCGTAATCGAAGGAGCCGTAAAGCCGGCCCATGGTTGCTTCGTAGGCCGTTTCCATATCCGTTCGGTCATAAATCTCGTGATTGCCCGGCGCATTGAAAAGGGGCGTGCGGCCCTCGGCGGCTGCCTGCAAAAAGTCCGCGTACTCGGCCCGCGCCTCGCCGACCGTATCGTCCGACCCGTAGATCGAATCGCCCGTCCACAAGGCAAATGCCGGCCGCAGCAGTCGGAATTCCGAGAAGACCTGGCGGGCCGTGGGGGGCATCGGCACGTACCGGGCGGCTGACCGATTGTCGCCGCCCACAGCGAACATGAAGTGGTCCGGATCGGACGCCGGCGCGACGACCGCAGCGGCGGACACCGGAAGCGGCGAGAGCAGCCGGGTCGAATCGGCCCGCGCGGTGACGGCTATCGCCAGGAGGAGAATGGGAAATAAGCGCACGGAGATGGCCATACTCCATCATCCAATTCAGGCTCCCCGCGTTCCCGCAAATCTTAATGAATGAATCTGCAGAAAGAATCGAAGTCGGACGCCCCGCCCTCGTTCGGTGCTTCTGCGATGAGCGTCGGGCTATTACCGAACGGCATCGTGACGGGCACCGAGTCCCGGTAACGCAACCGTGACCGGCTTTCCCGCTCTTGCGTTTCTAGGCATTTGGCCAGCTTATAGACCGATCGAATCCCGGCACCTCCGCCGCGTGGCCGAGCCCGCTGGCTCCGACCGCCGCAGCCGTTCCCCTCACCACTCATGAATCGTCGCCACCGTCCCCCGACCCCGTCGCATCGCCCGAGCCCGTCTCCCGATGTGGCGACCGGGGTCATCCAGTTCCGGGCCGGCGGCTCGGCCTTCGTGGTTCCCGACTCGGCCAAGCGGCTCGCCGCCCCGCCCGCCGCCATGCAGATCGCCCCGGAAGATACCGGGACAGCCCTGCCCGGCGACCGCGTGAGCGTCCGGCTGTACCCGGGCGTCGAGGGACGCCGGGCGGGCGAAACCGTCGGGCGGGTGGAACGGGTCATCGAACGCGGCCGGCCGGAGATCGTCGGGGAATTGCGCCGCGCGGTCCGCGCTTTCGTGGTGGTGGCGGACAACCCCAGCTTTATTCCGGAGATTTCGGTCGCCGATCCGGCCAAGTCGGATGTGCGACCGATTCCCCAGCCGGGCGACAAGGTCGTCGTCCGCCTGGGCGATTGGAAGAGCCGCAGTCAGGCCCTGACGGGCGCGGTGATCGCCCGCTTGGGTCGCACGCACGAACCGCGCGCCGAATTGCTCGGCCTTTATCGGAAATTCGGCCTCGAGCCCGAATTCCCCGCGGCGGTCGAACGCGAGGCGGCCGCCCTGCCCGACCGGGTCCTGCCCCGCGACCTCGCCGGCCGGCTCGACTACCGGGAGATTCCCACCTTCACGATCGATCCCGACGACGCGAAGGACTTCGACGATGCCCTGTCCTATGAGCCCCTGGCCGGCGGGGCCTGCCGGATCGGCATTCACATCGCGGATGTTTCAGCCTACGTCCGGCCGGGGACGGCGATCGACCGCGAGGCCCAGCGACGCGGCAACTCGACCTACCTCGTGGGCGCGGTGGTGCCCATGCTGCCCGAGAAACTCTCGAACGGGCTATGTTCGCTCGTCGAAGCCCAGGACCGGCTGTGCAAGGCGGTGTTTCTCACCTTCGGACGGGGCGCACGCATTCAAGAGACGACTTTCGCCAACACCGTTATCCGCAGCGCCAAGCGGCTAACCTACCGGCAGGCCTATGCGCTGCTCTTTGAAAACGACTTGGATCGCATTCGCGCGCTGCCCTTGCCCCCCAAGCACCAGACCGGCTCCACCGGCCGATCGCTGCGCGAATTGAGCGACGTCGAACTGGTCGACCTCCGATCCTGGGTTCGCGCCCTCTGGCGGATCGCCAGCCGGCTTCGCCAGGAGCGGATGGCGCACGGCAGCCTGGACCTGGACATGCCCGAAACCAAAATCTTCGTCGATCCCGACGGATTTGCCGACCGCCTGGAACGGATCGAACAGGACGAGAGCCATCAGCTGATCGAGGAGTTCATGCTCGCGGCCAACGAGGCGGTCGCCCATCTGACGCGCACCCAGCGGATGCCATCGATTTACCGGGTGCACGACGACCCGGACGAGGACCGTCTGGAGGAGTACCAGAAACTCCTGGCCACCTTCGGCATCCAGGCGGGCAACCTGACGCGGCGCGAAAACGTCCAAAAGCTCCTGGAAACGCTGCGCACGCATCCCCAAGGCTACACCCTGCGCACCCAGTTCCTGCGCAGCCTCCGCAAGGCCGCCTACCGGGCGACCCCCGACGGCCACTACGGGCTCCACAAGAAGGACTACACCCACTTCAC
>CAZWMF010000269.1:0-677 GCA_964634535.1 uncultured Opitutaceae bacterium
AGCACCGCGCCCGGCCGCGCAGGAGCAGCCAGGACAGGACGGGGACATTGTCGCGCCAGGCGATCGGCGCTCCGCAGGCGCAATGGGAGCCGGGCCGGACGATCGATTCGCCCCGGGGCACCCGCAGGATGACGACATTGAGAAAACTGCCGATGCAGCCGCCCACGACGGCGGCGAGCGCGTCGAATGTCCACGGGGGCAATCCGAGGTGGGGTTGGGCGTACGGATTCACGCGCGTAGGGTTTGCAGCGCCGCCGCCATGATCGGGGCGGTGCGGGCGGCGGGCGCTCCCGTCCAAATTTCGAGGGACTTTGCCCCCTGGTGGACCAGCATGGCCAGTCCATTTGCCGCGGGCAGGCCGAGCGTGCGCGCGGCGCGCAGGAGCGGGGTATCGGGCGGATTGTAAATCATGTCGAACACCGCGCTGGGGCGCGGCAGCCGGGCCAATTCGATCGGCGCCGGATCGGAAGCGCGCAAGCCCGCGCTCGTCGCGTTGATGACCAGGCAATCGGCCGGCAGCGTCTCGCCCGCGACGAGTGGCAGGGCGAAGCCGCTCAGCGGCACGCTCCCGGCCAGCGGACGCAGAAGCGCGAGCAGCCGGTCGCGGTTTTCCGCCGTGCGGTTGCCGATGGCCAGGCGGGCGCAGCCCTGGGCCAGGCATTCGACGGCCGCGCCTC
>CAZWMF010000269.1:687-5836 GCA_964634535.1 uncultured Opitutaceae bacterium
AGCAGGGGGACCATCACGCCACGCGCGGCGCCGCCGGCGCCGAGCAGCAGCACGGAGCGCCCGCGCAGGCCCGCGCCAAAGGCTTCGCGCACCGCATTTTCGAGGCCGTAGCCGTCCGTGTTGAAGCCGTTCCAGCCGGCCGGCCCGATCCGCAGCGTGTTTACCGCGCCGGCCCGGCGGGCCGCCGGGTCAACGTCCGCGACCAGATCGACCGCGACAACCTTGTGTGGCACGGTGAGGTTGAGACCGTGAAAGCCGTGCTGGGCGAGCAGGGGGAGCGCCTCCGGCAGGTCGGGCGCCGGCACCTCGAAGCGTCCATAGCGCCAGCTGGCGAGGCGCGGGTCGGTTGCGGCGAGCCAGGCGAGCGCCGCGTTGTGCATCGGCGGGCTCAGCGAGTGGCCGATGGGATGGCCCAGAACCGCCAGGGTCAGGTGCGGAACCCGGCCAGCGCGCAGGTCGGCGAGCGTGAAGACGGAATCGGCGGCCATCAGGCCTCGTAGCGCGCCTGGGCCGACTCGAACTCCCGGATGAATCCGGCGAAGAGCTGGGCCCGCTCGATCTGGCCGGCCTGCGCGTAATGCTGGGCGAGGCTTCGGCAATTGCGGCAGAGCAGTTCGCGCACCGAGGCCGGTCCCAGTTCGCCGGGGTCGACGGGGCTGCGCTCGGCGGCCATTTGCGTCAGCACGTCCTCCGCCGTTCGAAACCGGCCGTGGTCGGTGGGATCGACAAAGAACGCCCGGCCGCTGCCAAAGCAACCGACCAGGAACCGGCCGGGCAGGATGACCGGGTCGAGTTCCATGCCGAGGCGTTCGGCGAGCAGCAGGTACACGATGCACAGGGCCAGCGGGGTGCCCTTGCGCTGTTCCAGGACCCCATCGATCAGCCGGTGGCTCGCGTCGGCGGTATCGTCGGGTTCCGTGCAGAAGGCGAATTCGTGGAACACGACGCGGTTCAGGACCCGGCATTTTTCCCGCAGGCTGCAGGGCTCGGCCAGCAGCTCGCGGCAGCGGCCGGCGATTTCATCGCACAGCGCGCAGCAGGCGCCGATGTCGAGACTGCCGGACACGGTGCGGGCCAGAAGCATCGAGCCGCTCTCCAATTCGTAATTGAGCGACCGGATAAACCCGCGGAAATCGGCGATCGGGTCGTTTAAGCCCAGTTCCCGCAAGTACCAGGCCGCCGCCTCCGCTTGGGCGGAGTCGCCTTCGGCGGCCGCGCGCAGAAAAACCTCGGCCGCCGGTCCCGTGCCTCGGAAGTACGCAAGCAGCGCCCCGCGGACCGAGGGGCTGGTGTCGTCGAGCAGCCGCAGGACGGCGTTCGACGGCATCGTCTCTAATTTGGCTGGCTCCAGGTCCACGCGTCCAAGGAGACCGACCTTGGGCTCGGGCGCAACCTTCGAAACGAGCGGGCAAAGCCGGGTTGCGCACCCTCCGGATCCGCCCGATTCAGGCGACCCTACGCCGGGGCGTCGCGCGCGCCAAATAGGGCCGTGCCAACGCGGATTTGCGTGCTGCCGGCCGCGATGGCCGCCGCAAAATCGCCGCTCATGCCCATCGAGAGTTCCGGCAGGGGGCGGCCGAAATCCCGGGCCAGTCGGTCGCGCAGCTCGCGCAGGGTGGCAAAGGTGTGTTCGGCGACCGCCGGATCGTTGGAGAGCGGTGCGATGGTCATCAGGCCCTCGACAACCAGAAATGGCTGGGCTAGAGTTAACTCCAGAAGTTTCGGTGCGTCTTCAAGTTCGGCGCCGAACTTGGCCGGATCGCGTCCGGCATTAATCTGGAGCAGCACGGGCAATCGGCGTCCGGCCTCCTCCGCCGCCCGGTTGAGGCGTTGGGCCAGTTTTTGGCTGTCGACGCTCTGGATGCGGTCGAAAAGGCGGGCGGCCAGAGTGGCCTTGTTCGACTGCAAATGGCCGATCAGTTCCCAGCGGATGGCCGCGGAGCTGTGCGGACGCTTGTCCGCCGCCTCCTGGACCCGGTTTTCGCCCACCGACTCGAGCCCATATCGGGCCGCGTAGTCGGCCGCCGCGGCCGGTTGGGTCTTGGTCACGGCCATCAGCTTGACCTCGGCGGCCAACCGGCCGGATCGGGTGCAAGCCGCCAAAATTTCCGCTCGCACGCCGTCGGTGCGTCGCTGAAACTCATCGTAGGACGGGAACATGTCTAAGTTAAGAAACCCTACTTGGTCATTTACGAAATCACAGAGTTTATTAGGGTAATCGTCAGCAATTGCGCTAATCCATGCAGATCGAAAACCTAAAAATCTTCGCCGACCTCGTCGAGACGAAGAGCTTCTCGAAGTCGGCCAAGCTAAACGGCCTTACCCAGTCGGCGGTGAGTCAGCAGGCCCGAGCGATGGAACGGCACTTCAAGGCGCTGCTGATCGACCGCAGCCAGAAGCAGTTTCAACTGACGCGCGAGGGCCAGCGCGTGTACGAGTCGGCCAAGGAGATGCTGCATGCTTATGAGACGCTGCTCTCGGAACTGCAGGAGATGAAGAAAGTGATCAGCGGCACGATTCGCATCTCGACCATCTACTCGATCGGTCTGCACGAACTGCCGCCGTATATTAAGAAGTTTCTGCACGATTATCCCTCGGTCAATGTGCGGGTCGAATACCGCCGCTCGAATCTCGTGTACGACGACATTCTGCACAATTCGGTCGATTTCGGACTCGTCGCCTTTCCGGTCCGCGCGCGCCAAATCGAGGCTATTCCATTTCATAATGACTACCTCGTGGTCATCACCTGTCCGCAGCACCCGCTGGCCAAGCGGGGCGGGGACGTCGAAATCAAGGACCTCGCCGGCGAACGGTTCATCGGATTCGATCCCGACATTCCCACGCGCAAGGCGGTCGATCAGATCTTTCGGGAGCACCGGCTGGAGATCGAGCCGGTCATGGAGTTCGACAACATCGAAACGGTGAAGCGGGCGGTGGAAATCGATCACGGCATCGCGATCGTGCCCCAGGCCACCGTGCTGCAGGAGCAGCAGCAAGGCACCCTCGCCGTGCTCAATTTCAAGGGCCGGGAATTCACCCGTCCGCTGGCGATCCTCCACCGCAAGGGCCGCGTGCTCACGCCGGCCATGAAGAAATTCATCGAAATCCTGGGTTTGGCATTACCGGAAACAAAGGAGGTCTGATCGCTGTCCGGGTAGTGTCCATGAATCAGCTCTTCTCCCGGCTGGGGATCGCCCTGGTGGCGACCCTTGCCCTCGCGGGCTACGCTCGCGCTGACGATACGCTCCCGCAACCGGCGCCGGCCTGGCATCTCCGCGACATCGCAGGCAACGACGTCAGCTCCGCGCAGTTCAAAGGCAAGGTGCTCGTGATCAATTTCTGGGCCACCTGGTGTCCGCCGTGCCTCAAGGAGTTGCCCGGCTATGTCCGGCTGCAGACGAAGTATCGGTCGGCGGGACTGGAGATCGTCGGCATCGCGCTCGATGATGCCGGTCCGCCGACGGTGCGGCGGACCGCGCAGAAGAACGGCCTTAATTACACGATCGCGATGGGATCGTGGGACCTGGCGACGACCTTCGGCGTGACCGACCGGATCCCGGTGACCGTGATCGTCGACCGCGACGGCATCATGCGGCTGCGCGACGTCGGGTATCGGCCCACCGAAAAATTCGAGAAGGAATTGCTCCCTTTTCTCGCGCCGCCGGACTAGAAAAAGGGAAGGGGCCGGCGATAACCCCTTAACGCCGGCCCCCCTTTTTTCACGCTACCCAAATTTTTCCCCTTGTTGCTCGGGCCCGCTTTTTCAGCAGGGTCCATGCCATAAGCGCACCTCTATTCCTCTATTAATATGCGGCTTCCGACGGTTTTATACGAAGACGATTCTCTGATCGCCTTCGACAAGCCCGCGGGTTTGTTGGTGGCGCCCGACCGGTGGGACAAGGATCGCGACAATCTCATGAACGCGGTTCATGAGGCGATGGGTCGCCAAGTCGCGAACGTGCACCGACTCGACGCCGGCACGAGCGGCGTGCTCTTGTGCGCGAAGACCAAAGCGGCGCTCGACGCGGTCAGCGGTCAATTCCAGGCGAAGACCGTGGAAAAGACTTACCTGGCGATGGCGGCGGTCTTGCCGGTCGAGCGCGCCATGAAGGTGGCGGCCCCGCTGCGGGCGGAAGGGGGCGGCCTGCCCGCGAACTTCGCCATCGATCTGGCCTTGGGTCCCGACGAGCATCAGCCGGGCCGCATGCGCGTGTTTCGCGGCCGGGGCGGCAAGCCGAGCCGGACGGAGGTGCGCGTCCTCGAGGCCTTCGGGCGGTTTGCCTGGCTGGAGTGCCGGCCGTTGACCGGGCGGACCCATCAAATCCGCCTGCATCTCGCCGCCGTGGGCGCTCCCGTGCTCGGCGATCCGTTTTACGGTGATCCGGACGTCAAGCTGCTGTTGTCCGAGCTGAAACGCCGCTACAAAGGCCGCCGTTCCGAGCGGCCCCTGATCGACCGGATGGCCTTGCACGCCTGCCGGCTGAGCATCATCCATCCTGATTCCGGCCTGACGGCCACCATCGAGGCGCCGCTGCCGAACGAGTTTGAAGTCGCCCTCAAATATCTGCGGCGGTTCTGTCCGGCGGCCGGTTCGCCCGCTCCCGTCCTGAATTCGGCCGGTTGAAATCCGGCTGTCCGGTCAATGGGGGTTTTTGAATGCGCCGGCGAGCCGCATCCGCTGGATTTCTCGCAGGACCGGCAAGGTCGTGCAGTAGACGAGGAGGCTCCAGACCGGGGCTGCGATCGACCAGGCGACCACGAGGTGCCAGGCCAACACCCCAAACTGGTGGAAGAACGTGCCCGGCGTGTCCCAGAAAACCCAAAACATATTGCTGAAAAAGCGCATGCCGTAGGTCGGATGCGGCACTCCGAAAAGATGGCTGCCCAAGTGGTGGAGGAGCAGAATGACGGGCAAATGCACGGGCGTGCAGACGCCGTTCACCAACTGGATCGCCGGCTGGTTCAGCCGGAGGACGATCCCCGCGACAAAGCACAGCAGCGTGGTCGTGCCGACGATCGGGAACAGGCCGCAGGCGGTGCCGACCGCCAGGGTGAGCGCGAGCTTCTCCGGCGTGATGCCCTGCGTCAGTTGATGGACCACCCAATCGATGCAGCGCTGCTTCCACGGTTGGCGCCGGGGGGAGGCGGG
>CAZWMF010000270.1:0-5820 GCA_964634535.1 uncultured Opitutaceae bacterium
ATGGCCTCACCAACCAACGTTACGACTTCCAGCGTTACCGTGACGGGCAAGATCAGCGACGCGGACTATTTCCGGATTCTGGAACGCAGCACCTTTGAGCCGGCCGAGGTCGTCCGGGTGATGCGCGGCGAAGTGGCGGGCGTGATTTTCCGCGGGGCGATTCCGCGCGCCGACTGCGAGCGCGTGCGCCAGAATTTCTGGGCGAGTCCGCTGTTGCGCAAGCGGGGCGACGCCGTTCCCGCCCACTACCTGGGTACGTATCACTATGGTAAAGAACTAGACCGGTATTTCCGCGAAGCGGAGGAGACCCGGGCGGCGCTGACGGCGATATTTGCGGGCACCGACAATATTTTCACTCGGATCATGGGCGGCGTGGCGGACACGCTGAAGGCGGAGGGCGTGGCGATGCGGGTCGCGGAACAGGGCGGCCGGCGGGCGGGCGAATTCGTGATGCGCTCATGGACGGGCACCGGCAGTTTCGCCCTGGCCGCCCATGACGACGGCGCGCAGATGACCGACCGCCGGCAGGCGGGCTTTGAGATTCAATCCTTGGCCCAGGGGCCATTCGCCGCCGTGAATCTGTGCCTGGAGAACGGCGAGGGCGGCGAACTCGTGTGTTGGAACCTGCAGCCGGACGCGGCCACCCGCCGCGCGCTTGGCGTCGAGGAGACGGGCTACCCATACCCGGTGGAATTGCTCGGCGGCTTCGACAAGATCGAGCTGCCCATCCGCACCGGCGACGCCTATTTCTTCAACGGCCAGCTCGTGCATGCCGTGCGCGCCTCCGCCCGGCCGGGCGACCACCGTTCGACCATCTCGCTGCTGATGGGATTCAAGGATCCGAAGACCGTCATTTACTGGACGTAGCCGGAGTCTGACCCCTTCAACTGAGCGGTGGAAACGTCCCCCGTCCCCCCGGGGCGCACGGATCGATTGGCGCGGAGGTCAAGTTTCTCAACCTGACCCCTTCAACTGAGCGCAGACTTCTTCGGGAGTGAGGGCGGCCACGCGGCGGTGGATGCGGGCGATCGCTTCGGCGCGGCCGGGCTGGCCGGCGGCGTCGTCGACGGCGGTGCGCACCCGGTCGGCAAAGTCTCCGAGAATCGGCGCGTCAAAAAGCGTGCGCAGCGCGATTTCCTGGTGGAAGACCTCGGACACCCGCCAGAGCAGCTGGGTGGCGAGCAAGGAGTGGCCGCCGAGCGCGAAGAAATCGTCGGCGGCGCCGGGCGCGGGCCGTCGCAGGACGCCCGCCCAGAGCTCGGCGACGACGGCTTCGACCGCGTTGCGCGGCGCCACGTAGGCCCGCTTGATCGGCGCGACCGACGCCGCGCGTTCGCGCAGGGCCGCCCGGTCGATCTTGTTGTGGGCCGTCAGGGGAAACGCTTCGACCAGGCAGAATGAGGCCGGGATCATGAATTCCGGCAGGCGGGTGGCCAGATGCTGGCGCAGGTCGTCCGGCCCAAAGTCGGCGGCGCCCGGGCGCGGCTGCACGCAGGCGACCAGCCGCTTGCCGGCCGGGTCCGCGAGGGCCAGGACAGCCGCCCGGCCGACGCCGGCATGGGCGCACAGCGCGTTCTCGATCTCGCCCAATTCCACGCGGAATCCCCGGATCTTGACCTGGAAATCCCGCCGGCCAAGGAATTCGGCGGTTCCGTCGGGCCGCCACCGCGCCAGGTCGCCGGTGCGGTAGAGGCGATCGCCCGGAATCGACGCGTGGGGATTGGGCACGAAGCTATCGGCGGTCAAGTCGGGTGCGGCGAGATATCCCCGGGCATTGCCGTCGCCGCCGATATAGAGGTCGCCCGGCACGCCGACGGGAACGGGCTGCAGGCGCTCGTCGAGGATATATAGCGTGGTGTTGCTGATCGGCGGCCCGATGGTGACATTGGCGCCGACCTCGTCGGGCGCGCGCAAGAGGCCGCAACTGGCGAACGTCGTCGTTTCGGTCGGCCCGTACCCATTGATGACCGTCAGGCCCGGATGCGCCGCCAGGACCGCTCGGACCTGCGGGGCCGACAGGGCATCGCCGCCCACCAGGAGGTGGCGGACGCCGCGGAAGGCGTCCACGCGCTCGTCGACCATCAGGTTGAAGAGGGCGGAAGTCAGATAAAGGCAGTTGATGCGCTCTCCCTGGATCGCGTCGGCCAGGTCGCGAATCGTCGGCGGGCCGGCCCGGAATACGACCAGGACCGCGCCGTTGCACAGCGCCCCCCAGAGTTCGAAGGTCGAGGCGTCGAAGGAAACCGGGGCCAGTTCGAGGATTCGCAGATCGGGGCCGTAGGAGAGATAATTCGTGTCGCGCACCAGCCGGACGACGCCCCGATGGGGGATGCAGATGCCCTTGGGCCGTCCGGTCGATCCCGAGGTGAAGGTCACATACGCGAGGTGGTCCGGGCGGCAGACGTTGGCGGGATTGGCCGTGGATCCGGCGGCCGGGATGGGCTCGGCAAGATCGACGAACAGCGGCTCGGCCCCGGTGCCCGCCGGAAGCCGTCCGGCGGCCGCGGCCGGGGCCAACATCAGGCGAGCGCCGGCCTGCCCGAACAGCCCGGCCAGCCGCCCCGGCGGATCGGCCGGATCGAAGGGCAGGTAGCAGCCGCCCGCCTTGAGCACGGCCAGGAGCGCGACCACCATTTCGAGCGAACGCTCGGCGCAGACCGCGACCGGCTGGTCCGGGCCGACCCCGCGGGCGCGCAGCCGTCCGGCGAGAGCGTTGGCGAGCGCATTCAATTCGCCGTACGTCAAGGTGCGGCCGGCGGCCACCACCGCAGGGGCTTCGGGGGTCGCGGCGGCCCGTTCCTCGAATAGCTCGTGCACGCAGCGCTCGCGGGGGTAGGCGGTGGCCGTGGCGTTCCACGTCCGCAGAATTTGGTCGGCGCCGGCGGCATCGAGGAGCGGAAGGTCCGCGATGGGCTCGTCGGGCCGACGGGCGGCGTGCTCGAGCAGGCGCCCGTAGTGGTCGGCCAAACGCGCGATCGTCGCGGCGTCGAACAGATCGGTGCGGTACTCGAAGGCCACGATCAATCCGGCGCGGGCGTCCTCGCAGGTCACCGTGAGGTCGAAGCGGGCGGTGGCGCTCTCCCCGTCGAGCTGGGTGAATTCGAGGCCGGCCACCCGCAGGGTGTCGCGGTGGGCCTGCAGGAGCGAAAAACACACCTGGAAGAGCGGATTCTGGCTCATCGTGCGCTCGGGCTGCAGGGCTTCGATGATCCGGTCGAGCGGCGTGTCCGCGCGCCGGTAGGCTTCCTCCGCGGTGCGGCGCACGCGCGCCAGAAGTTCGCGGAACGTCGGGCCGCCGCCCAGCGGCACGCGCAGGACGAGCGTGTTGGTAAGGAAGCCGATCAGCGGCTCGAGGTCGGGATGGGCGCGGTTGGCGATCGCCGTGCCGACCGCGAGGTCGGTTTGGCCGCTGTAGCGCTGCAGGAGGACGCAGAATCCGGCGAGGAGCGTCTGAAACAAGGTGGCCTGCTCGGCCCGGGCCAGGGTGCGCAACGCCTCGGCCAAGGCGGGCGCAAAGGTGGCGACCGTCGTCCGGCCGCGGAAGCTCATCGCCGCCGGCCGGGGCCGGTCCGTCGGCAGGTCGAGGACGGGCACGCCGGCGAGCGTCCGCTTCCAATAGTCCAAGTCGCGCGCGGCCTCGGGCGTGGCCAACTGGTCGGTCTGCCACCGCGCATAGTCGGCATAGTGCACCCGCAATTCCGGCAATTCGGCCGGCCGGCCGGCCGCCTCGGCTTCGTAGAGGGCGGCCAGATCGCGGATGATGACCCCCGAGGACCAGCCGTCCGAAACGATATGGTGCAGGCTGATCACGAAGACCGCGTCGTCCGCGGCCATCGCCAGCAGCGCCGCGCGGACGAGCGGCGGTTGGCCGAGATCGAACGGCCGCAGGCTCTCGGCTTGGAGCCGGGCCCGGAGTTCGGTCTCCTGGCGGTCCGCGGCCAAAGCGGTCCAGTCGACGCGCTCGAAGGGGATGGCGACCTGGTCGGCGATCCGCTGTTCGGCCTGTCCGGCGCGCGCGGCGAAGCCGGTGCGCAGGATCTCATGCCGACGGGCGAGCGCCTGGACCGCCCGGTCGAGCGCCGCGGCGCGCAGCGGCCCGCGGATGCGCACGGTCACGACGATGTTGTAGGCGGCCACGCTCTCCGGATCGAGTTGCGCGAGAAACCAGAGCCGGGCCTGCGCCGACGAGAGCGGCAGCGTGCCGCCGCGATCGATTCGGGGGATGGGCGGAGCGCCGCGCGCCGCCAGGAGGGCGACCAGCTCCGCCTTGCGCGCCCGCAGCCTGGCCTGGATGTCCTCGGAAAGGGCGCCGGCCGGAGCGCGCACCTTGAGAGTGCCGTTCGGGCCCGCCGCGAGCGAGATGCCCCGCGCGGCGCAGGCATCGACCAGAGCGATCGTTTCCGGCGTCACCCCGAGGTCGCCGGCCGGCCCGCCGGCACGGCGTCATCCGTCGCCTGGTGCCGGCGCAGCCAGGCATCGATGGGATCGAGGAAGACGTAGATTACCGGGGTCACGAATATCGTCACGACCTGGGCCAGCAGGAGGCCGCCCACGACGACGAAGCCCAGCGGCTGGCGGGCGTCGCCGCCGGCTCCGATGCCCAGGGCGATGGGCATGGCGCCCAGGGCCGCCGCCAGGGTGGTCATCAGGATGGGCCGGAAGCGCACTTTGGACGCTTCCAAGGCCGCTTCGGCCGCGGTCGCCGCGGGATTCTCCCGGCGGTAGTGGAGCGCGAAGTCGATCATCATGATGCCGTTCTTCTTGACCAGGCCCAAGAGCAGGAAAAGCCCGATGAAGCCGAAGATGTTGAGCGGCGCATTGAAGAGCACCAGGGTCAGCAGGCCGCCGTACGCCGCCACCGGCAGCGAGGACAGTACGGTGATCGGATGCACGAAGCTTTCGTAGAGGACGCCCAGCACGACGTACATGATGACCACGGCGAGCAGGAGCAGCGCCATCAGTCCGCCCGAGGCGGCCGCCGTATCCTGCGAGGCGTCGGTGACGCCGTGCTTGACCGCGCTCGGCAGGATCTGGTCGGCCAGGTCGACCAGCCGCTTCTGCGCCACGCCCACCTGCACGCCGGGCGCCAGGTTGTAATTCAGGGTCACGGCGGTCAGCTGGTTGACCCGGTCGATGGAGGCGGGCGCCCCCTGATAATTCCATTTTAGGACCTGGCTGAGCGGCACGCTGGAGCCGTCCGGCGTGGGAATCGCCATTTCCGACAGTTCGCGGGTGCGCCCGCGGTAGGCCGGATCCACGTCGAGCATCACCAGGTATTGGGCGGTGGCCGTCTTGATCGAAGTCACCTGGTTGTCCGAGAAGGCGAGGCCGATGTACTGCTGGATCTGGCCGGGCGAAAGGCCGAGCAGGCCCGCGCGATCGGAGTCGACCTCGAAGGAAACCCCGGGCGAATCGAGCGCCACCGAGGTGCGCACGTCGACGAAACCCGGTTCGGCCGCCAGCTTGTCGCGGAACCGGCTGGCATACTCGTAGAGCAGGTTTTGGTCGGCGCTGCGCAGCGTGTAGCTGTAGCCGCCTTCGCCGCTGCTGTCGCCGGGGATGAGGACCGGCAGCGGGTTCAGGTACGCGCGTCCGTCGATCATGCCGCCGAGCGTCGTGCGCAGCTGCTGGGTCACGTCGTCGATGTAGGGCCTCTGGCCGTGCGGCTTGAGCGAGGCAAATACGATGCCTGTCCGGCCGAAGCCGTTGACCACGATGCCGCGCTCGATCGCCGGGTTGGCGACGAAGGCGGCGGCGATCTGGTCCTGCTGGCCCTCGATGACCGCGCCGGAGGCCCCGGACTTGGACGGCGCAAACGTG
>CAZWMF010000271.1:0-5798 GCA_964634535.1 uncultured Opitutaceae bacterium
GACCAAATATCCCGCGCCGGCCAGGAGCGTCAGAGCCATCGCCAGCTGGACCACGACGTGGCTTTGCCGAAGCCAGTGGCGGGAGCGACCGGAGGTCGCGCCGCGCCCGCCCGATTTGAGTGACGCGTTGACGTCCGTTCGCGAAGCGAGCCATGCCGGCACGATGCCGAATAGTGCGCCGGCCAGCATCGACGCGCCAAAGGTGAAGGCGATCACCCGCAGATCGATCGGCAGGTCGATCGAGAAGTAGCGCGCGACAAAGTCGTTGCTCCAAATGGCCACAAAGATTCCGAGAGCCCCACCCGCCACCGAAAGGACCAGACTATCGAGGAGGAGCATCCGGACGAGCCGGCCCCGGGAGCTGCCCAGCGCGATTCGAATTCCGATCTCCTGGGTCCGCTGGGTGGTCCGAACGAGCTGCAGGTTGGCCAGATTCACGCAGGCGATCAGAAGCACGAGCGCGGAGAGAACCATGGTCATCCACGTCAGCTCGGCGGCGGTGTCGCCCATGGACGTGGTGGGATAGGCAACCACCCGGATGGCGCGGTTGCCGTTGCTCTGCGGATGTTCCTTGGCGAAGCGTGCCGCCAACACGTTCATTTCCGCCTGCGCTTGCTCAAGGGTGATGCCCGGCTTCAGGCGCGCTACGACCGTATACCATCCGAAATCGCGAAATTCACGATTGGTCCGGATGGGGTCCAAGGGGAAAAGGCATGGACGGACGTCGAACAGCATCTGGTCGTCGACGGCGGGCGGCATCACGCCCAGGATGGTGCGCGGTTTTCCGTTGAGTTTTATCGTACGGCCAACCACCGCCGGATCCGCCGCAAAGTGCTCCCGCCAGAATGCGTTGCTGATCAGGGTGACCGGGTCGGAGCGCGCCTCCTCTTCGGCGGTGGGCAGGCGGCCAATCTGCGGCGACACCCCGAGGACCACGAAGAAATTGGCGGTCATCGAAACCGAGCCGACGCGAACCGGGGGCTGTCCGGATTCGGCGATACTGCCCGACTCGCCGCGGACATAGGCCGCCATTCCTGAAAAGACCGTGTTCTGCTCCTGCTCGTCAAAGAAATCCCCCGGGGCCTGCGCGGCGAAGCGGTCGCGCGGATTCGAGGCCCAGACCTGCACGAGGCGGCCCGAGTCGCGGTAAGGCAGCGATTGCAACAGCAACCGATTGAGGAACGTGAAGGCCGCCGTATTCACGCCTATTCCCATCGCCAGGGTCAGCAGCGCCGCGACCGTAAAACCCGGGTTCTTGGCCAATTGACGGAAGGCGAGCTTCATGGCGATCCGGGAAAGGTTGCACACGTTGTGCCAAGTCCACCAAGAAACGCAAAATCCCGTCGTCAAATTAGATACAAACTATTCGGGCCCGAAAGCGGAGCGGAAAGCTCCACTATTGGGAAAGCCGTATCCCACGAACGGGAATCCCTTCGTGCCGGTTCAGTTCCTCTCAACCGCGAGTCGGAGCCCCCCGGTGCGCGCAATGGCTCCACCCACGAGCTTCGCCTCGCCGGCCGGTGCGCCCACGCTCTGATCTCCGCCCATCACGCCAATGATTATTCGTCGCATCCTCATCGTTCCGTCGCCCAACTCGGATCGTTATTCTGGCCAGTCGCTTGATCGGGATATTCGCCCGACCTTGTAACCTCTCCCCGAGTCATATCGCTCGCCGCTTGAGCAATGCCGACCGGCCAAGAGGGATCGCCACGCGGCATTATTTCGCGCACGATTGCCCCGGTGAAATCCCGACGCGAATTTGTGAAAGCCGCGGCGGCGCTGGGCCTGCTGGGCCCGCTCGGCGCGCGGGCGGCATCCGACTCCGGACCGACCCCGCTGGTCCCCTCGGGCGCGGATGACCGGGCCACGTGGCTCGGCTTCGCCGAACGGCTCGGCCAACCGGTCTTGGGCGCCCTCGCCCGGCGACAGCTCAAGATCCGGATGCCGGTCGAGGCGCGGCATCCGGCAGCCCGCGCCGCCTTCACCCACCTCGAGGCCCTGGGCCGGGTGCTGGCCGGTCTCGCGCCCTGGCTCGAGTTGGGCGCGGATGCGACGGCCGAAGGCCAGACGCGCGCGGCGCTGGGCGCTCTGGCCCGGACGGGGATCGACGCCGCCACCGATCCGGGCTCGCCCGACTTCATGAATTTTGCCCAGGGCGGCCAACCGCTCGTCGACACGGCTTTCCTCGCCCAAGCGCTGGTGCGGGCGCCGACGGCGCTGTGGCCCACGCTCGCCCCGCGGGTCCAAGCCAACGTGGCCAACGCGCTCACCGCTTCGCGCGCCATGCAGCCCGGCCCGAACAATTGGGTCCTGTTCGCCTCGATGGTCGAAGCGGCCCTGCGCCGGTTTGGCCAGCCCTTCGATCGGGTGCGGCTGTTCGACGGCCTGCGGCGGTTTCGTTCCTGGTATGTCGGCGACGGACTCTACGGCGACGGGGCGGAGTTCCATTGGGATTATTACAACGCATTCGTGATTCAGCCGATGCTGCTCGAAGTCCTCGACGTCGTGGGCGATGACGACCGCGAGTGGTCCACCTGGCGCGAGCAGGTCCGAACCCGGTTTACCCGTTTCGCCGCGATCCAGGAGCGCTTGATCGCCCCCGACGGAACCTATCCGGTGATCGGCCGATCCGTCGCCTACCGCTGCGGCGCCTTTCAAGGACTGGCCCTGGCGGCGTTGCGCCACGAACTCCCCGCCGCGGTCGCCCCCGGACAAGCGCGGGCGGCGCTGACGTCGGTGATCCGGCGCACCTTGGAGCCGGCCGGAACCTTTGACGAGCGCGGTTGGTTGAGAATCGGCGTCTCCGGGCATCAGCCGGCGCTCGGCGAGGACTACATCTCCACCGGCAGTCTTTACCTCTGCGCCGCCGCCCTCCTGCCGCTCGGATTGCCCGCGCACGATCCGTTCTGGAACGAACCGGCGGCGCCGACCACTGGGCAAAGAATCTGGTCCGGGGCGGATGTACCGGCCGACCACGCCCTGCGCGACACCCCTTAGGACACCGAACTCGGATATTTCCAGTTATTAACCGGACTAACGGGCGTCCGCCGCGCAGCGGAAACCCAGGGTGCCGGCGCGGTCCTTTGACGGGGCCATCAGCAGAGATCGAAACCCGCAAGCACGTCTCGCTCGCAGTGGTTCACTATGAGCCGCTGGCGCAGAGGCGGTATTCGACGGCCATTGCTCGGTTGCGTGGGATCACGCGGCAGGCCGCGTCGAGGCGTCGCCCACCGCGGTCTTCGCCGGCGCCGGGATCTTCCGGAGGACGAGGGGACGCCGCTCCGCCGCGGTCGCGGCGCGCAGCAGGTCGCGCAGAGCCAGGTAAGCCGGCCGGTCCACGACCCCGCCCGTAATCCGCAGATCGACTGCGCCCGTCAGGACGCCTTGGCGGAGGGCGTAATGCAAAGCGCCGACCCCCGCCGAAGTCGACACCGACCAGTCCGGCGGCGTTTCGGCGATTTGCCAGCCGATCGGTGGGGTCACCTGGAACTCTCGGTGCGAATTCTGGGGTGTGAATCGCACCCAACCCTCGGGCTCCGCCTCCCAGGCTTCACACGTGGGCACGGACGACAGCAGATCGGTCATGAGGTAGGCGGCTCCCCCGGCACCGGGCTTGAGCACGTACCGGGCGGCAAAATGGCCTTGGCTGTGCCATTCCCGACCGGACGGTTCGCTGGAACTGTCCCACGTCAGATCGGCGACCAGCGGCGACCAGCTTTGGATCAGGCGCTCGAGTCGGCTCGTCCGGTCCGCCCGAGGTTCCGACTCGTCGCGATAGACCGAATCGGCGGCGGCCAAGCCCCCGCGCTGGTCGCTGAAATCGACCGAAGCCGAACCGTCGGGAGACAGCCGGATGCCCATCCGGCGGGAGAAGATGAGCGTGCTATAGGGTCCGTCAGGAATCGGCACCGTTGCCGCGACTCCGTCGCCCAGAATGAGCGTCTCACCACCGACGTCTTCGCTGGGTAACAGACCCAGGGGAACCCAATCGGCGGTGGGATCGAATAGGACGTAGTCCGTCTGCCCGGCGCGCACCACTGGCCAGCCGACGGGCGGCGCTTCCGCGGCGGCAATGGCGACGATAGCGTGGTTAAACTGGGCCGAAGGCCAGTCGGGCCGGTTGGCCCGTGGATCTCCACTGTTCACCAAAGCCACCCGGGCCTCGACGCCGATCGTCCGCAGCATGGTGCACAGGAGGACCGCCTTGTCCTTACAGTCGCCATATCGATTGGCGAGCACTTCGGGCGCCCGATGCGGCCGGTACCCGGCCATCGAATCGGCGTCGATCGACACTTCCAGATAGGTGATCTGCTTTTGCACAAAGCGGCACAACGGAGCGATGCGGGTCCACAGGTCGCCGGAACCGTGGAGACTGAGGACCTGGGTAAGCAGCTCGGGCGAGGTCCGCGCCTGCGGATCCATCTGGTCACGAGCGATCCGCACAATGTCTGCCCAGGAGGCGGCGGCGGGCGCAGCATCGGGCAGCTCGATGCGGGCTCGAACCTCCAGGCTCGTGGTTTGCAGGTTTTCCGGGCAGTCTTGGCCGATCCCGGCCAATTGGGAAAGCGTCCATACGCGGGCGCCGGAGGCGCCCAGGGTCGGCGCCGGGACATCGCGGGAGAACCCCCGCCAGGTCACCGTTCCGCCCGGCGGCGGGGCGATCTCCAACGAGGCAAAACGGACCGGCCACGCACCGCGGGGCGACCACTCGATGTCGAACGGGCTCTGCTCGGATCGGATTTCGACTTCCCAGGCGAGAATCCACCCGGGTTGGATAGTCCAGGCGAAGGCCTCGCCGCCGCGCATATATTTGCGCAGGCCAAACTGCACGATCTTCTCCTGGTCCCACACCTGATTCTGCGTCATGAACGAGGAGACCTCGAATTCATCGATGCCGAAGGCCCGGCACTTGCGCCCGTCGGGCGACATCACCCAGGCATGGGCCGAAGTCAGCTCCTCCCAGCCGGCGCTGAACACCCGATTGCACCCCAGCGCGCGCACGCCGGCGTCGCTGAGCGGCATGACCGCGTAGCGATAACGCCGGTGCACCGTGCCGTCGGCCTGCTGCACCACCCGGGTCGAATCCTCCAGGACCCAGGCCGACGCGTCCACTGGGCGCGGATCGTCGGGCCGGGGTAAACGCAGCCATCCGGGCGGAAAGGCGGCCTGCGCGACCGCCGGCAGAAGAAGGAGAATCCAGAGTCGTCTCATGAACGGGGCGGGGCCGGGGCGGGGCCGATGACGATGCCAATCTGGTCGGCAACGCCCACCCGTTGGAACCAATCCCGGGCGCGCGGATAGTCGACCACCGGGATTTCGATGGTGTCCGAAACGAGGGAACGCGTCACGGTCACGACCCCGGCCGCCGGGTCGAACGCCGCGGCCAGCCGGTAGGCGAAGGCGCCGCGGACGGAGGCAATCGGTTTGGGCAAGACGCGCGGGCGATAACCGGCGGGAACATGAATGCGGATGGTATCGGCCGCACTCGACCGGAACGGGAAGAAGACCGGCGTGGTCCGGAGGGGATCGTAGAGGAGCGGCGGCTGCCCTTGATGCCAGACCGACAGCGGCAGGACCATACCGGTCTTCATCAGGGATGCGTACGCCGGCCATCTCACGGTGGCAAAGAGCCGGACAGGCGCCTCCGGGTCGTCCAGGCCCTCCACCTTGAGCAAATGCACCTCGGCCGACGAATCATCCAGGTTCAGGATCGACCGGGCCATCCGGCCCCAGTCCTCCCGCCCCGCGTCGCGCAGCCGGCCGCGCAGGTCCTCGGCAAAATGGCCGCGATGAGCCGC
>CAZWMF010000272.1:0-5791 GCA_964634535.1 uncultured Opitutaceae bacterium
CAAGGGGCCGTTCGCGATGGCAATTAAGCCAATTCATCCCAAAACAATACGGGATAAAATTAGGCATCTCTTTGGCGCCGAAATCCCCAAGGGCCGCCGCCCAAAGGTTTAACCGGTGTAGTCAGGGCGGAAGGGGCTCTTGATTCTTGGGGTCTAGCTTGCCCCCATCGCAAATCTTGGCCGCAAATGAGGCTATCCCTTCCGGACTCGGTCGGCGTTTTCGCCATTTCCGCGCTGGCGCGTTCCGCCCGGCAAACCTGCTCCTTGTTCCCGGCGCGAACGCCCCCAGCAACCCCGGGTTTGCTGGAGCCTCTCAGTCGGCATCGGCCGTTTTCGCTAGGGAATAATGCGCCCAATTTGCCGGTCTTGTCCTGGATGCGGTGTAGTGCAAGTTAAGATAACCTAATTTAGGTTAAATTGAATTGTAAAATATTAATTAATAACATTATAAAACCATAGTAAATCAATACAGATTGACAGAATAAATCGTCGCTGGGAATCTGCGCGAACCCATGAGCCTTATGAGCGCAATTCCGGCCGAAAGCGAACCGGGGCCAGGGTGCGCATTCGAAGACAGCTTGGGCGACTTTCCTTGCGGATGCCGACAATACGAAATCAAGCGCCTCAGGTTTTGCCGGCCAAGTGCCGGACTCGACCCCATCCGAATCGGGCTGTTCGCCGGTGTGCACGGCGACGAACCAGCCGGTCCCGCGGCCCTGGGGGCGTTCCTCCAGGCGTTGATACGCGAGCCGGTCCGCGCCGAGGGCTACGACCTGTGGATATACCCGGTCGTCAATCCGACTGGCTGCGAGCGCGGGACGCGGGAAAACGCCGCCGGCAAGGATCTCAACCGCGAGTTCTGGTGTAACTCCGCCGAACCCGAGGTGCGGATCATCGAGAACGAGCTCAGGGTCCGACATTTCGATGGCCTCATTACTCTCCATGCCGACGACACCAGCGAGGGCCATTACGGGTATTCGCATGGTCGCGCGATGGAGGATGCGTTGTTGCGACCGGCCCTGGTTGCGGCCGAGCGGGTTCTGCCCCGGGACACCCGGGCCACGATCGACGGATTCGCGGCGCGGGAGGGTGTGATTTGCGATTGCTTTCCGGGCATACTGGCGCCGCCGCCTGAGCAGTATCCCCGCCCTTTTAATCTGATTTTCGAGACGCCCGCGGGCGTTCCCGTGCCGGCCCAGGTGGCGGCCCATGTGGCGGCCTTGGATGCGATTCTGGCCACCTATCGGGGATTCATTTCCTACGCCCAGGGTCTATGACCCGAACACTCTCATCATGGCCGACGCATTTACTCCATCTTCGCCCCAGCGTTTCGTCATCGTAGGCGGCGGTTGCGCGGGCCTCCTGGTCGCGGCCCAGACCTTGCGGCGGGCGTCCGCACCCACGGAGGTTGTGTTGATCGAGCGAAATCCGCCGATCGGTCGCGGAGTGGCTTATGCCACCGATTGCGGCGAGCACCGGCTCAACGTGCCCGCCGGCCGGATGAGCGCGCTGCCCGAAGCGCCAGCGCACTTTTTGGACTGGGCGCGCGCGCGGGCGGGGCGACTGGGCTTTCCCGATACCGTGTCCGCCGAGGATTTCCTGCCGCGCTGGATGTATGGGCACTATCTCGCCGCGGTGCTGGATGACGCCCAGCAGGCGGCGGCGCGGGGAGTGACCCTGACCACGATCGTCGGCGAGGTGGTCGACTTGGAGGATTCGGCGAGCGGGCCGAGAATTACGCTGGCCGATGGGCGGATCCTGCCGGCGGACGCCGTGGTGCTCGCCTTGGGACTGCTGCCCGGCGAGTACCCCATCCGGCGTCCCCTGCCGTTCTATCGCAGCCCGCGGTACCTGCACTCGCCGCTCCTGCCGACCGTCCTGAGCGGCGTCAATAAAACTGACGACATCCTGATCGTCGGGGCCGGCCTGACCGCGGTGGATATCATCGTCCAGTGCCGGCAACTCGGCAACCGGGGGGTAATTCACGCCCTGTCGCGGCGCGGGCTGCGGCCCCAGGCGCAGCGGCGCGGATTGGAATCGTATCCGCCGTTCTTGTTTGCCGAATCGCTGCCTGCCACGGTTCGCGAAACGTTGCGGGCGGTGCGCGGAGAGGTCCGCCGGGCGGCGGCGCGCGGCTGGGATTGGCGCGCGGTCGTGGATTCAATCCGGCCGGTGTCGGCCACGCTGTGGCAGGGTTTCTCGGGGACGGAGCGTTCGCGCTTCATGCGGCATCTGCGTCCATTCTGGGAGGCGCACCGCCATCGGATCCCGCCCGAGACGGCGGCGATCGTGGCGGAAATGGAGGCGCAGGGTCGGCTGGTTTACCACGCCGGCCGGCTCGTGAGCCTCCGGGATACCGGGGAGGGGGTGGCCGCCATCATTCGCACCCGCGGCACGGAAAATTTCAGCGCCCTGCGGGTGGCCAAGGTCATCAACTGCACCGGGCCGCGCACGGATTACTCCAAGTACCAGCATCCGTTGTTGATCAATCTGCTGGCCCGCGGACTCATCGGCCACGATCCGCTCGCGCTCGGCATCGCCGCCCTGCCGACGGGTGAGGTCTGTCGATACGGTGGTGGTCCGGTGGGTTGGCTCTTCACGTTGGGCGCCCCGCTCAAGGGCATTCTTTGGGAATCCACGGCGGTCCCGGAAATCCGCGAGCAGGCGCGGGCGCTCGCGGATCGGCTGGTGGCGCTGCATCCGGTGGCCGCGGGCCGTTGACGCTTTGGCGCATTCCACGGTTCCGGGTTCGCTGCGGGCGGGCCGCCCGGCACGCATCGGGTCGGCTATGCTGGAGGGACGATGCGCGCGGAGGACCCGGACGCGGTGCGCGTGAACAGCGCGCACCGGTCGGTGCAGGCCAAGTACACCTCGTGCAGGCCGCAGAGCCCGTCGTCCGCCCGTACCGAGGCCTGGGCCGAACCCATGGCGGGCATTCCGCGGAAAGCCGCCTCGATCGCCGCGGCCTCATTGCAGAAGTGGACGCAGTCCCGGCAGCAGCCCGCCGTCGGCGCTGGCCGGCGCGGCGATCGCTGGAGCATGAACTTCAATGGGTCAGGGTCGCCCAATAGTGCCCGAATACCCAGACCGATAGGACGTAGCCCAGGGCCACGTTGACGAGCACCCCGGCGCTGAACGCCCAGAACGGCTTGCCGCCGGCCGGGGCGAACTCGCGCAGCCGCGTGGTCAGGCCGATGCTGAGAAAGCTGAAGGTGAAGGCCCAGGTGCGCAGGGCCGTGATTGGTGCGACCAAGTTCGGCTTCACAAGCTTGGTGTATTCGGCGAGCGAGTAGCCGCGCACGGCGAGCGTCACCAGGAACGAGGCCGCCAGGAAGCCGATGACGAACTTGGGGAATCGCCACCAGATTTGGCCGGCGTCCGGCCGGCGTCCGGTCTCGTTCTTTTCCCATTGGGTGACCGAGATCACCGCGAGCGCGAAGGCCCAGATGCCGATCCAGACATCCCGGCCGACCACTTTGATCAGCGTGTAGGAGGTCACGGCCTGGTCGGCCGTGCCGGCGATGCCGGTCGCCGGGCCCGCCAGTCCGCCGTACGATTGGGCGGCCGCGAGGCCGGCCGCGTCGGCGAATTCCGACGTCCCGATCCAGGCTCCGCCGACGCCCGAGGGCAGGTGCAGGGCGCGCGAGGCCAGGGGCAGGGCGAAGACAAAGACGATGGCCCAAAGTACCACGAGCGTGATGGCGACCGGCGGATGCTCCTTTTTCGCCCGGACCGCGCCCGCGACGGCGATGGCGGCGGAGACGCCGCACACCGCCCCGCCCGCGCCCAGGGTGGCCGCGAGCGTGTTCTCCAAGCCGAGCTTTCGCGCGACGAAGAAGATCGTGAAGAACGTGACCAGCGAGACGATCGAGGCCTGCAGGATGGCGACGGGACCGGCCCAGAGGATGAGGGTGAAGGGCAGGGTGGCTCCGAGCAAAACGATGCCGACCTTGATATAGAACTCCACGCGGAAGCCGGCGTCGAGCGAGCGGGGCAGACCGATCAGGTTGGAAATTACCAAGCCGATGATCAGGGCGAGGAGGGGAGGCTCGAGGTTGTAGCGCTGCGCCTGGACCCAGGCGCCGGCGACAAACACGACGCCGGATAGCGCATAGATCAGCAGAAACGATGGCACGAACGCTTTGGGCGGATGGCCGAGGAGGGCCGCCACCGTGCCGAAGAGAACCAAGAACGCGCCGAACTGGGCGGCATACTGGCCGGCGTGCGCGGCGAGCTGGCTGGCGAGCTGAGGGAAGCTCGCCCATTTGGCCGGGGCGACCGCGATCCAGTTGAGGGTCGAACCGTGGGCGAACAGGGCGATGGCCGCGACGACGACGCCCAGGCCGAGCCAGACGGCCCACCAATCTTCCTTGCGGACCAGTTCGCGCCAACCGGCGGAACTGGGGGGATGCGGGACATCGGCGACGGTGGCGGAGAGGGGAGTGCTCATGGGGGGGGAAGGCGGTTTCGTAGGGTGGAGCCGGGGATCAGGCGACGCCCTTGGTTTTGAGCAGCGCGCGGCTGTTCTCGAGGTAGATGAGGTTGCGGTGCTCGGCGGTGAGCGTTCGGTCGAGGGTGGCGATGGCCGGACCGACGTCGCCGTTCGCGCCACCGCCGACGCCGTAGTCGGTGCCGAAGAGGATCCGATCGGCGCCCAATTTGGCGACCGCCAGAGCCACCCATTCGCCATTGCGCGAATAGGGACCGGGGTCGAAGTAGAGGCGGCGCAGGCGGGCGACCGGGTCTTTGATCTCATGGGTGCCGCCGTTCCAGGGGTTCACGATCGAACTGATCAGATACGGGAGGAAACCGCCGAGCATGATGACCTGGACGCTGACATTCGGGTAGGGATCGAGGAAATCGGTCAGGCCGAGCGTGATCGCCCCATTGACGAGGTGGGTGTTGATGATGACGTTCCAGCGCACCGACTCCGTGTCTTTGGGCAGGATCAGGGGAGGCTGACCGGGCACGGCCGAGCTGGCGGGCGCGCGGTGGATGAAGAAGTGGCTGCCGAGTTTGTCGCCTTGGGCGAAGAGCGGCCCGAGGGTGCGCGCGCCTTCGAGCGTGGTGAACGCGTTGAGCGGCAGGGCGGCGCCGATGAGGCCGAGCTCCCGATGGGCGCGGGACAACTCCTCGGCGGCCCACGCCGGGTCGGAGCTGGGCACCGCGGCCACGCCGAGGAACCGGTCCGGGTGCTTCTGGACGATCGCGGCCAACTCGTCGTTGAGGGTCCGGAAGAGCACGCGCTGCTCGGCGATGGGCAAGGTGGCGTCGTAGCCCAGGGCGACCGTGTAGCTGAGGACCTGGCGCTGCACGCCGTGGGCGTCGAGATTCTTGATGCGCGCGCCGATATCCGAGATCGAGGTCGGCGACGGCCGGCGCGCGGCGCTGGATACGGTGGTGACGTTGTCCAGCAGCGTGCGCCCCTCGGCATCGACGATGACGCGCGGCGCCTGCGTGCGGCCGGCCAAGAAACTGAGTTCGCCCGGCGTGATCACGTGACTATGCCAATCGACGAGCACTGGCAGGGGCGGGAGCGCGCCGGTGAGCGGGGCGCCGGTGGCGGGCGCCGCCGACGCGGTGTCGGGGGCGGAACGCAGAAGGGCGGGCAGGGCGCCGGCGGCGACGGTGCCGAGCACGGCCTGGTGGAGAAACTGGCGGCGATTGGAGGACATGGCGGATCGAAGTTCAGGTGATTGGGTTGTGCGGGGCGGGAATCAGAGTTTGACGGTGAAACGAATTTGCGCGGAGAACGGTTGGAGCGGCAGGTTGCCTGCGAATTCCGCCTGAC
>CAZWMF010000273.1:0-5767 GCA_964634535.1 uncultured Opitutaceae bacterium
TCCATGACGCCCAGCCGGTGTCGCGCAGGGCGCCCGCCAGGTGGCCGCGCAGGCTCCACGGCTCGGCGATGAGCACGATCCCCGGCTTGACCCGCTTGAGCGCGGCCTCGATCTCGCGCAGGAGGGGCACGCCCAGCAGTTCGGCCAGGTCGAAGCGGAACCCGTCGACGCCGTAGACCTCGACCAGGTGCAGGAGGCTGTCGATCACCAGCCGGCGCGCCATGGCGGCGTCGGCCCGCAGGTCGTTGCCGCAGCCGCTCCAATTGGTGAGGCGGCCGGCCGGGTCGCGCTCGAAGTAATAGACCGGGTCGAGCGCCGCCAGGTGGTTGGGGACGCCGACGTGATTGTAGACGACGTCCAGGATGACGGCCAGGCCGCGCCGGTGGCAGGCCCGCACGAGTTCCTGCAGTTCGGCCACGCCCGAGGCCAGGGCCGGCGCGCGGCTGTAGGCGCTGGCCGGCGCGAAGAAATTGTTGGTCATGTAGCCCCAATGGTACTCCTCGCTCGTCCGGGCATCGAACTGCTGGACCGGCTGCAATTCGATGCAGTTGACGCCGAGGGCGGCCAGATAGAATTCGGGGCTCTCGACCCAATCGCGCAGCCCGGTGAAGCCGCGCCGGTCCTCCGCGCTCGCCTCGATCGGAGCGCGCGCGACCAGATCGCGCACATGGGCTTCGGCGATCACGAGGTCCTGCCAGGCCGGGGCGACGAATTGCGTATCGCCCGCCTCGATCGCGGCCCGGTCGAGGACGATGCCCGGGCCGTCCCGGCCGACCGCCGCCAGCGCATACGGGTCGAGGATGCGCTCGGGCGCGCCGACCCAGCCCGGATCCTCGCCCCGCTCGACCGTGTACCAGTAAAGCGTGCCGTGCAGATTGCCCGGCACCGTCCCCTCCCATACGCCGATCTCGCCCGCCCGCGGCGCCAGCGAATACACCCGCTCGGACTTCGCCGGATCGGCCTCGCGCTGGAGGTGGAGCGTCACCGCCCGGACCCGGGGAGCGAAAACCCGAAAGACGGTGTCCCCGTCCTGCACGCGCGCCCCGAGGGGCAGCTCGGTCTTCAACTCGAAGAAAAACCGCCCGGGCGTCAGGCCGACCGTCTCCGGGGCGCCGGACAGTCCCACCGACCAGGCCCGGCTCAAATCGAACGGCCGGCCCGCCGTAAACCGCCAGAGATGCCGGCCGGTGCGGGCGCGGTTGATCCGCCGGTTGAGGTAGGCCCCGTCCGAGCCTTCGATGTTGGCCGCGTCGTTGGGGATGGCCGGCCAGAGATGTTCGCCGGTCACGAACTTGAAGCGGGGCGATGCTTCGCCCAGGAACGGGCCGGCCCGGCCCGTCCAGCGCAGCATCGGCTCCCCATCGACGACCGCCGGGGTGAGCTCCCACTCGGGCCGGTCGACCGCCTGCTCCCATCCGTTGAAGTCCCCGGCGAGGAAGATGCGGGCGGGCTCGCCGTTGGCGCCGGGCTCCGGCGGAAACACGAAGGTGATTTCGTCGGGGCCCGACAGGAAATACCCGTAAGCCCGGCCGGCGACCCGGCCGGGCGCCGGCGCGACGGCCAGCGGCCCAAGCCCGTCCGGCCGCACCGCCAAAGCGGGCGGCTGCGCGGCCGTCCAGTCGCGGTCGAATTCGACGATGCCCGAATCCAGGGAATCGAACCAGGCTCTTAATACTCGTGGAGGGCTGTCCGCCATGATCCAATCATGTTACAAATTCCTACGGGATGACGAGTCCTCGCGAAAAAATCCTGGTGGCCCTTTCCGGCGGGGTGGACAGCTCGGTCGCGGCCTGGTTGCTGCACCGCGCCGGCCACGACGTCGCCGCCGCGTACATGAAGAATTGGATCAACGAGGACCAGGTGATCGGCCATTGTCCCTGGGAGGAGGACATCGTCGACGCCCGGCGGGTGGCCGGGCAGATCGGCATCGAATTTCGCGTCGTCAACCTGATGCGCGAATACCGCGAGCGGGTGGTGGCCTACCTGCTCGACGGCTACGCGCAGGGGCTCACCCCGAATCCGGATGTCATGTGCAACCGGGAGATGAAGTTCGGCCTGCTGCTCGACTGGGCCCGGGCGCAGGGCTTCACGGCGGTGGCCACCGGACACTACGCCCGGCGGCTCGTCCACCCGGACGGCCGCTGCGCCCTCCTCGAGGGGGTCGACGGAAACAAGGATCAGTCCTATTTCCTCGCCTTGCTTCGGGAGGAACAAATCGGCGCCGCGCGCTTCCCGATCGGGGACCTCACCAAGCCCGCGGTCCGGCGGCTGGCCCGGGAGGCGGGCCTGGCGACAGCCGAAAAAAAGGACAGCCAGGGGATCTGCTTCATCGGGCAGGTCAAAATGGCGGATTTTCTGCGGGCGTATGTGCCCGACCGGCCCGGACCGATCGTGCGGGCGGCCGACGGCCGGGAGCTGGGCCGGCACCGCGGGCTGCATTACTTTACCCTGGGGCAGCGCAAAGGCATCCGCGTTCCGTCCAACACCGACCACGAGCGCTACGTCGTCGTGGGCAAACGGGCGGCCGACCAGGCGCTCCTGGTCGCCTTCGACCACCCGGACGCCCCCGGCCTGTTTCAATCGGAAATCCGCGTGCATTCGCTCAGCTGGACCGGCGAGCCGCCGGCGGCCGGCCGGCTGGAGGCGCGGGTCCGGTATCGCGATCCTCGAGTCGCGGCGGACTTCCGTCCCTCGGCGGACGGCGCCGGCGCCACCGTCCGGTTCGCCGAACCGCAGCGCGCGCTCGCGAGCGGCCAAGTCCTCGCCTTCTACGACGGGGAACGGCTGCTGGGCGGGGCCATCATGGGAGAGCCGGTGCATGGCTGAGGAAGACGGCGGACCGAGGGCCTCCGGACTCGTCGACCGGTACTTCGCCCGCGAGCTCAGCAATCCGGATTTGGGCCGCGGCCTGCGCGGCATGCTCTCGTTCATGGCGCCGCTCGCCCTGGGGATCTCCGGGCGCCTGCCGGTCGAGCTGATCTTTGCCGCGATCGCCGCCCAGAATATCGCGCTGGTCGACGTCAAGGGCGCCTATGGCCTGCGGCTAAGCCTCCTGCTGGCCATGACCGCGATCATCGCCGCCGCGTCGGCCTTGGGCGCCCTGGCCGGCCACCCGCTCGGCGCCGCCTTGGCCGCCACCGCGCTGATCGCGCTCGGCGCCGGCCTCTGGCGTCACCTGAGCAGCGACTACGGTCCCTCGCTCGCCACGGTGAGCGCGCTCCTCGCCTTCGTCGCCATGGCGGAGAAAGGCGGCGTCCAGGCGGCCCGCGACCATGCGATCGCCGCCCTGGTCGGCGGCGGCTGGGGCGTCGCCCTCCAGCTCGCCCTCTGGCCCATCCGCCCGCAGCACCCGCTGCGCCTGGCGGTGGGCGAGACCTGGCTGGCGCTCGCCCGGGTGTGCACGGCGCCGCCCGCCCTTGGCGCCGAAGCGGGCCTGCGCGGCGCGCTGGACCGGACGGCCGCGTTTCTCGACAACGCTGGTTCGCGCAAGGGGCGGCTGCTCGGCACGCGCCTCGAGGAACTCAATTGGGTGGCGGCCCGGCTGGCCCAGCGCATCTCCGCGTTCCAATCGGCCTATGAGGAAACGGCCCGCCTGCCCGGGCGCGTCGAATTGCAGCCGGTCGTGGACACGATTCACACCGTGCTCGGCAACCTGGCGCGGACGGTGGCCCTGGCGGTGGTGTCGCGCCAGCCCGGCCACTGGGCCGCCGTGGAGGTGCGCTGCCGACGCCTGAATTTTCTGCTCGGCGACCTGCAGGGCCGGATCGACGCGCTGGACGAGCGCCCGTCCTGGGCGGCGCTCGCAGCCGCGGCCCGCCTCCTCGATGCCTACGTGCCGACGGTGGCGGCCGCCCTCCGCCCCACGATGGACCGGGCGGCCGACGCCGGCGCCTTTTCGCTCGAACTGTCCGACTTTGGACCGTCGAGCCTCCGGCCCCTGGCGGCGGCCCTGAACCTCAGCCGCCGAGTCGATCCGGCGCTCATCCGCTACACCGCGCGCACGATGGTGCTCACGCTGATCGGCGTGGCCGCCATGAAGACCCTTCCGCTGCGGCACGGCTATTGGCTGCCGTTCACCATGGTGGTCGTCTTGCAGCTCGACTTCGGCGCGACCCGCCGCAAGGCCGCCGAGCGGCTGATTGGCACGCTGGCCGGCAGCATCCTGGGCAGCCTCGTGCTCGCGCTCCGCCTGCCCTTCCCCGTCCTCATGGCCGCGACGGCGGCCACGGCGTTCGTCTTCGGCTATTTTCTGCGCCGCCGGTACGCGCTCGCCGTCGTCTTCATCACCCTCTTTGTCGTCGTCCTCACCGAATCGCTCGGCCCGGCGACGCTCGAACTGACGGTCGAGCGCGTCGGCGATACTGTGGCCGGCGGACTGTTCGCCCTCTTCGCCGCATTCATCTTCTGGCCGGCCTGGGAACGGGACCGCTTCCGGCCGATTCTCGCGCGGGCGATTTCCGCCAACGCGGCCTATCTGCGGCTGGCCGGTGAGCGGGTCGCCGCCGGCCAGCGCTACGACCACGCCGTCGTCCGGGCCAAACGCGCGGCCGAACGGGCCAACGCCGCCGTCTTTTCGTCGCTCCAGCGCATGTCCGGCGATCCCGAGGGCTTCCGCGACCGCATGAGCGAACTGGCCGCGCTCGCGAATGCCAACCAGCGGGTGACCCGGGCCCTAAATCTGATCCTGCTCCAGGCCCATCCCGACGGGCCGGCGCCCGGCGCCGCGGAATTCGCGGCGCGGAGCGCCCGGGCCCTGGACGAACTCGCCGCGTTTCTAGCCGGGGCCCAGCTCGATGCCGGCGTCCTCGTCCAGGTCCGGACCGAGCTCCAACGGCGCCCGGACCGGGTGGCCTCGACCGGCGCGCCCGGCATCGCCCGGATCCAGCTGGAGCGGGCCGATGCGGAAATCGGCGGCATGCTCCGCGGGTCCGAAGAGTTGGCAAAGCCGTCCGCTTCTGCATCCTAGAGGGCAAATGTTCATCGACGAATGTGTCATCAAGGTCAGCGCCGGCGACGGCGGCCGCGGCTGCATTGCCTTTCGCCGGGAGAAGTTCGAGCCGTGGGGCGGGCCCAATGGCGGCGACGGCGGCCGCGGCGGCGACGTGATCCTCCTGGGCGACGACGACACCAACAACCTGGTCGATTTCAAATACCGGCCCCAGTGGCGGGCCGAACGCGGCGAGCATGGCCTGGGCAAGGACTGCCACGGGCGCGAGGGCAAGCCGGTCATTCTCAAGATGCCGTTGGGAACGGTGTTGATCAACGAGGAGAACGGCCAGGTCGTGGCCGAGGTGCTCGAGGACGGCCAGAGCATCGTCCTGTGCAAGGGCGGCAACGGCGGCTGGGGCAACACCCATTTCAAGACCTCGACCAACCGAGCCCCGAAGCGCGCGAACCCGGGCCAGGTCGGCGAGCACGGCGAGTACCGCCTGGTCCTCAAGTCGATCGCCGACGTGGGCCTGGTGGGCTTCCCGAACGCCGGGAAATCCTCCCTCACCAACGCGATCACCAAGGCCCACCCCAAGATGGCCGCGTACCCCTTCACGACGCTCCACCCGCAGATAGGCGTGATCGAGTTCAAGGACGAGGTGGCCGGCGACAAGCGCCTGCTCATGGCGGACATCCCGGGGCTGATCGAGGGTGCCAGCGAGAACCGGGGCCTTGGCCACCGGTTCCTGCGCCACGTCGAGCGCTGCGCCCTGCTCCTGATCATTGTGGACATGGCCGGCAACGACGGGCGCGACCCGGCCGAGGACTACCGGCAGCT
>CAZWMF010000274.1:0-5711 GCA_964634535.1 uncultured Opitutaceae bacterium
TAAAGATCACCGAGGCCGGCTGGCCGACCCGGATCTTGGCCGAATCCTCGTCGCTGATCTCGCCCTTCACGACCTTCTTCACCGTGATGATTTCGGCCACCGGCGTGCCCTTGTCGATCAGGTCGCCCGGATGGGTGAACACCGTCTTGATCACCCCATCGAACGGCGCGTACAGGGTCATCTTCGCGATCTCGTCGCGCTGGATTTCGAGGCCGTTTTCGGCCGCCGCCAGCTGGTGTTCGTGGTCGATCTGGTCGAGTTTGGCCGACTGCTGCAGGAGTTTGTAGGCCAATTCCTTTTTGTGCAGATCGTCGTCCGACAGTCGGCCCTGCCGGTTATCCAGCTGGAAATTGGCCAAGTCGCGCGCGGCGGCCTGCAAGTTCAAGGTGTCCGTCTGGTCGTCGACCTCGAATTTCTGTTTCAGCGCCTTGTAATCGATCTCGCCCTTGGCCAGAGCCAGCCGCAGATCGTTCGCATCGAGCTGGCCAAGAATCTGGCCTTCCTTGACCGCCTTGCCCGGCGCGAGGTCGAAGTCTTTCCGGAGCAGCCGGCCCGCCAGTTCGCTCTTGAGCTGCATCGAATAGTCCTCGCTCACGACCACGCTGCCGGCCTTGGCGTCGATGGCCGGTCCGCTCACCACGGCCTCGACCACGGCGAGCGGCTGGATGACCTGGAGTCCATAGCGGACCCCGACGACCAAAATCGCCAAAACCGCGATGGCGATGACCGTGCGGCGGATGGCGGGGGCGGAGGATTTATTGGACGGGTCGGACATAGCGGGCGGGCAGTTTATCCATAGCCGGATCGTAGCCGACTTGGGCGACAAAGTCGGCCCAGGTGGTCAGGAAGCGTTCCCGGCTTTGCATGAGCGCAATCTCGGAATTGTGATTGTCGACCTGGGCGGCCGCCACCTGGTCGGTCGAAGCGACGCCGCGCTTGAAGTCGTCCTCGGCCGTGCGCAGGCCCTCGTTGGACAGTTCGAAGCGCCGGCTGTCGATGACCAGGGCGTCCCAAAGAAACTTCAGATTGCGCTCCTGGTTTTGCGCCTGGTCCATGATCTCGTCGACCGCGATTTTGAGGGAGCGTTCGGCCCGGCGGCGGTTGAGCAGCGCTTCCTGCTTGCGCCCGCGGGTTTCCAGGCCGTCGAAGACATCGATGTCGGCCCGGAGGTAGTAGCTCTCGTTGGTGATCGCGGTTTGCTGAACGGAGTTCGGCGTGGCGTTGGTCTGATTCTGCTGATTCAGGTCGGCCTGGATGGAAATCATCGGCATCAATTGCCGCACCCTCAATATCTGATATTGAAGCTTGGACGAACGGATGTTGAGCAGTTGGGTCTGGACCGAAGAGGTGTAGCGGGCGCCGGTGCTCAGCAAATCGGCCAACAAAGCCTTGGCCAGATCCGGGGCGTACCGCGGCGCCGGCAGAGTGTCCGGCACCTCGGCATCGGGAAAATCCGATTGGCCGATGTGGCGGGCAAACTGCCGCCGGGCGAAGGCGTAATTCTCGTCGTTGCGCTCCGCCTCCAGGGCGCTCCCGCCCTCGCTCATCTCGGCGCCCGCCACCTGACCGGGCGTGAGCGTTCCGGCCTTCATGCCGCTGCGTGCCAACTCGAGCTGGCGCACGGCGATTTCATGGATGAAACGGGAATTGCGCGCCGCGAGTTTCGCGATGATCAGATCGATGTATTGGCCGCGCAGGGCGTTGACAAAACGCTGGTAAGCATCCGCATAACTGCGCTGTGCGAGCTCGACGCCGATTTTAGCAATGTCCAGCTGGTACTTGAGCTGGCCCCACTTGAAGACCGGCTGATTGAAGTTCAGGTCGTAGTAGTACCCCTTGTTCGTGACGCTCGCCGACGTGTTCGAGGCCACCGCGCTCTTGTCCTGGCCATACTGAACCCACGAGTACATGTGGGGCATCATCGGAGCGACCCCGTTGAAGAGCTTCTGGGCGTTGGCCACGTCGATCTGGATCGCCTCGCCGATCATTTCGGGCGACTGCCGAACCGCCCCGTCGAGCAGCGGCCGCAAGCCGGGCAAATAGTCCTCGGGCAGGGTGCCGGCCACGTTCGGTCCGGCCGGAGCGCCCCGGAGTCCGACCGCCCACCAACAACATCCCCAGGCAAGCGTTATCCGGCAAAGGCGGGCGACCATTGCAGACATCACTGGGGCCGGACCCGAACGGGCTGGGCTGCTGACAGGATCATGGCGGATTGTCGTTAGAGAACAAAGGGTCAGACCGCTGGATTTTGCGAAAGTTGGCAACCTTTTCTTTGGCCGGCCTCCGGCGACGCGCTACCGGAATTCCAGTAATCGCGACCCTTGTCCAACCCGCCAGGTTCCATCGGTCTCATCGGTGCTTTTGCCAACCCATGAATTCCACCATTTCTGTCCGCCCCGCCCCCACCGTCGCCTTTGACCTGGCCGACGCGATCCACGAACTGAACAATTCCCTGGCGCCGATCATCCTGGCGGTCGAGGCGCTGCGCCGGCGCACGAGCGACCCGGATGCCCGCCGCCACCTGGAAATGATGGCGGGCAACGCCTGGCGCGGCGCGGCCCTGGTTCGCAAGATTCACGCCCTGGCCGCCGTCCGCGTTCAGGCAAACCAGCGCGCGGCATTGCCCGCTAGGACCGCGGCGAGCGGCCCGGCGGCCAAACCCGCGGAGCGGGCCTCCGCGAGCAGGCGGTCCCAGCCGGGACCGGCCTCGAGCCGCGGGAAAAGGTTCAATGGAAAATCCGAGCCGAAAAGCACCCGCTCCGGACCGGCCGCTTCAACGATCCGGCTCCATACCGTGGGCTCGTAAAGCAGCGGCGAAGCCGCCGTGTCGTAAAAAAGATTGCGGTGGCGGGCCGTCCCCGGCCGAAGCGCGATCAGCCCGCCCCAATGGGCGAGGATCAGGTTGGTTCGCGGAAAATTCTCCGCCAGCCGCAGAAAATCGTCCAATGGCGTCTCCACCCGTCCGGGATAGTCGGGGCCCTCGGGATCGCTGACGTGCAGCACGACCGGCCAGCCCCACTCGCCCGCCAGGGACAAGGCCGCTTCAAAACCCGGATGGTCGATGCCGTAGCCCTGGGAATGCGGCGAAAGTTCACCTACGCCCCGAAAGCCGGCGTCGCGCGCGGCGAGCAGTTCGGCCTCGAGCTGCCCCTCGGCCAGCCCGGCGTGCAGCGCCGCGCAGGCCGTCAACCGGTCCGGATGCGCTCGGATGCACTGCGCATAAAAGCGATTCTGGTCGATGCAATTGCGCGGGTCTTCCCAGTACCAACCCTGGAGGACGGCCCGCTCGACGCCGGACCGGTCCATTTCCCGCACGAGCTCGTCCAAACTGGGAAAGGTCTGCACCGGCCCGCCCGCCTTGCGCCGGCGCGTGGCCAGCTGCGCCCAGTGCGGCTCACCCCGCGCCGCCGCCCAGCCCGCCGGGTCGGCGTTGGCCGCCGCGGGATAGAGATGGACATGCGCGTCGATGACGCGGGTCGACATGGCGAGAATTCGGCATCGGCCGTCAATTGACGGCCGGGTAGCTACCCAGCCACTTTACCATCGGACAGTTTCGTTTCAACTCCGCGATGGCCGCCTTCATGGCCGGATCGTCGTAGTGCCCGGTGACGTCGATGAAGAAATAATAGTCCCACGGGCGCCGCTTGCTGGGTCGCGACTCGATTTTCGACAAATTGATGCCGCGCTCGGCCATCGGCATCAACATCTTAAGCAAGGCGCCAGAATGCGATGCCGCCTCGTCGCCCAGGGATATCAGGAAACTGGTGATATCCTTGCCCTGCCCAACCGAGCCGGCCGATTTTCTCCCCAAAACAAAGAACCGCGTCGTATTGTCCGCCTTGTCGTGGATGTTCCGCACGACGATCGGAACGCCGTAAAAGTCCGCGGCCAATTCGCCGGCGATCGCCGCCGCCTCGGGATCCTCCCGTGCGATCTGCACGGCCCGCGACGTGCTCGGCGCGTCGATGAGTTGAGCATGCGGCAGGTGCCGCTGGAGCCAATGACGGCACTGGGCCAGCGCCTGGTCCTTCGAGTGGACGCGGCGGATGGCCTCGAGCGGCGCCCGGCTGACCAAGGCGTGGGTGATTTCCAGATAGATCTGGCCCACGATCTTCAGGTCGCTCTCGACGAAGCTGTCCAGGGTCTCGCGCACGCTGCCCTCGGTGGAATTCTCGATGGGAATGACCGCCAGATCGGCCTCCCCCCGCTCCACCGCCGTGAAGATGTCGCTGATCGTGGCCATGGCGTGGTAGTCGACGCTCGTCCCAAACTTTTTGATGGCGGCCGCGTGGGTATTGGTCGCCTCCGGGCCCAGGTAGGCGACCAGGAGCGGTTTTTCCAAAGCGATCGCCGCCGACATGATTTCGCGGTAGATCGCCCGCAGGGCCTCGGTCTTGATCGGACCCTGATTCTGCTCGGCGACCTTCCTCAGAACCGCGTCCTCGCGCTCCGGGACAAAGATTTCCCCGCCGGCATCGCGCTTGATCCGGCCGATTTCCGCAGCCAGGCGAAGACGACGATTGACCAGTTCGACCAATTCGCGGTCGAGGCCGTCAATTTGCACGCGCAAGGAGTCGATATCCATGGCAGTTAAGCCTGCGACGGCGCGGGCGCCGTCTCCGTTATAGAAGCAGTTCCCGACTTGGGCACCACTGCCGACTCGGCCACCGCGTCCGACCCCGGCGCTTTTTCCGACCCTAGCGCTCCTTCCGAGGCAGGACCGCTATTCGCGCCAGGACCCCTCTCCGACCCAGGTCGATCCTCCGAGCCGGGACCGTTCTCCGAGCCAGAACCGATCTCCGCCGTAGGGTCAATCTCCACCGTGGATGCTGAAATCCGACCCGACACCGTCGATCCGGCCAGAGCGGACACGGACGATCCAGAAGAAGCGGACGTCGCCGACTCGGGGGGTGCGGAAGCCCGCCCGGTGTGGCCGAGCGGCAACTCCTCGTCTGCAAGGCCCATGTCGCTGTCGCCCGGTTTGGGCGGATTCGCGGAATTGCGCAGCCATTCGTCGATCTGCCGCGAGGAGAGCACGTCCGAGGCCGGCAGTTCGTCGAGCGATTTGATCCCCAGGAACTCCAGGCACTTCTCGGTCGTCCCGTATTGAATGGGCCGACCCGGCAAATCGGCCCGGCCCACGATCGCGATGAGTTCGCGCTCTATGAGCTTCGTGACGCCGGCCTCGGCGGCCACGCCGCGGATCGTCTCGATTTCCGCCCGGGTGACGGGCTGGCGGTAGGCGACCACGGCCAGGGTTTCGAGCGACGATTGGCTCAGCTTCACCGGCGGCGGTTCCTGGCGCAAGAGCCGGATCCAACGCCCAAATCGGGGATGGGTGAGCAACCGGTAGCCGTCGGCGCCCTCGATCAACACAAGGCCGTCGTCGGCCACCTTGAGCTCCGTGGCGATATCGTCCATGGTCTCGCGGATCTGCGCGGCGGTGACCAGCGACGGCACATCCTGGTAAAGCTCCGGGTCCTCCACGGTCTCGGCCGGCAATTCGGCCTCTTCGCTCGGGACCGGAACCGCCGCCAACGCCTCGGCGGGAGCGCCAGCCTCAGCAGACTCGGCCGGTTCAGCCGCGGCCGAAACCTGCTCGTGAAACCGCGTGAACGTAGCCTGAATGTCCTTGAGCGAAAGCGGCTCGCTCGAAGAGAGGAGCCAGGCCTTGAGCACCTTTTTCAGGTTAAATCCCATCAAATGAAAGG
>CAZWMF010000275.1:0-5682 GCA_964634535.1 uncultured Opitutaceae bacterium
CATCCGCGCGCCGGCGCAACCACCAGACTGCCCTCAGCCGACGCCGGGCAGAGCCGCGCCAAAGCCACCAATCGAAGCCGAGCAGAGCCCTCAGCCGAAGGCGGGCAGCCCCCCCTTACCCGTCAACCGAAGGCGCGCCGCACCCGCCGTACGCCTCGGCCGAAGGCGGGCCACGCCCCGCCGTAGCCGTCAGGCGAAGGCGGGCCGCTTTCAAAACCCCATGCAAACACTCGAGCAACGCATCCACCGCATACGGCTTGGCCAGGACCGCCTGCACCGCCGCCCTTTGCTCCGGGGGGAATTCGGCGCCGTCCAGATGGCCGCTCGCCGCGATCACCGGCACGTTCGCGTCGATCGCCCGCAATTCCCGGATGAACGCGGGCCCGTCGAGCACAGGCATCAGCAGGTCGGTGATCACAGCGGCGATCGTTGCGCGGTGGAGTCGGAAGACCGCCAGGCCCTCGCGGCCATCGGCGGCCTCGACCACGCGATAGTGGTTCTTCTCGAGAAGCTTTCGCATGACCAACCGCACCGCCAGTTCGTCGTCCACGACGAGGATGGTCTCTCCGCGACCGACCGGCGCGGGCGCGGGCGCGGCCGCGCCGGCCGCCGGAATCACGACAGCCGGCACGGCCGGCAGATAGACCCGAAATTGCGCACCTTCGCCGACGGGCGAAGCCACGTGAATGATGCCCCCATGGCTTTTCACGATCCCGAGCACCGTGGACAATCCCAAGCCGGTGCCGCCCCCCAGCGTCTTGGTCGTAAAGAATGGGTCGAATATCTTGTCGAGAATATCGGGCGCAATCCCGGTGCCGGAATCCCTGACGGTCAGAACCACATGGGGACCGGGCGCGAGCCCGGGGTTTCGACCCGCAAAATCCGCATCGACCGCAAAATTCTCCAACCCGATGCGGAGGGTGCCGCCGGTCGGCATGGCGTCGCGGGCATTCAGACACAGATTCATCAGGACCTGATGAAGCTGAGTGGGATTGCCGGCGACCATCGCCAGGTCCGAAGGACATTGGGTCTGCGTGACGACGTTCTTGGGAAACGTCTCCCGAATGATCGCCACCATTTCGCGCACGACGGCCCCGAGTTCCACGGGTACGATTTCGCCGTCCCGCCCGCGACTGAAGGCCAACAACTGCTCGATGATCGCCGCCCCCCGCTTGGCGCTGATTTCCATCACCGTGAGCATTTCGACGGCCTCGGGCGTTTGGACCCAATCGCGCAAGAGCGTCACGCCCAGGACCACCGGGGAGAGGATATTATTCAGATCGTGGGCGATACCGCCGGCCAGCCGCCCAACGCTTTCGATGCGTTGCGCGCGCAGCACCTGCTCCTGCAGCGCCTTGTGCTCGGCCTCGGCCTTTACCCGCTCGGTGATATCGCCCACGACGCCATACCATTGGATACCGCCGTCGGCCAGGGGCGAGGGCCGCGATTCGATATGCATCCAGCGCACGTTCCCGCGCACGATCATCCGCCCCTCCCAGACAAACGGCTTGGCCTTTTCCAAGGCCGCTTGGTTTCCGCGCAGGAAATCCGCGGCGTCATCCGGATGGGCCAGCCCAAATGCCAGCTGGGCGTCCGCCTGCACGGCCGCCCGATCCAAACCGGTCAGTTCGCACCATCGGTCGCTTACATAGTCGAAATGCACGCCGGTGCGGGCACTCGCGCGCGCCCGGTAGACGCCGTAGGGCAAGCTGCCGACCATTTCGACGAACTCCGCTTCCCGGATGCTGAGCTGGCGTTCGGCCCGCGCACGCTCGGCCCGCGTCCGCAACGACTGGATGCCGAAGGCCAGATCGTGGGCGAGTCCCATCAGTAGCTCGATTTCGGCGGAATCGAACGCCTCGGCCCGATCGGCATAAACCGAAAGGGCGCCGAAGGCCCGTCCCTCGTGCAGTAGAGGCAGCCCCACACAAGCGGCATAACCGCGGCGCCGGGCTTCCGCGCGCCAGGGGTCCATCCGCGGATCGGTCAGAATGTTTTGGGCAACGCACGGCCGCCCGGTACGCACAGCTGTTCCCGTGGTGCCGCGTCCGCGTTCGCAATCTCCCCACGAAACCCGAACGCTCTCCAAATAGCCCTGTTCAAAGCCAAACTGGGCCGCCGGACGCACGGATCGGGCGTCGTCATTTTCCGCCAGTCCAACCCACGCCATCCGATAACCGCCGGATTCCACGACCAGCCGGCAGATGTCGCGCAGCAGGCGGTCTTCGTCGTCGGCCTGAAACAGCGTCCGACTGCAGTCGAACATCATGTGCAGCCGGCGGTGATCGGAACGCGAAGCGGACGCATTGCCGGCGCCCGTCGGAACCGCGCGCCGGGCCAGACGCCGCGTCCACTGGAACAATTCCACCAAAACAATCCCGATCCCGATAAAGGCCGCCCAATGCTCCCACTCCGAGGCCAGCGCCGCCCAGAGCGGCGGGCCGAAACGGTGCCCGTCGAAGCGGGCAAGCGAGGTGAAAAAGAAGAGGAGGGATTTCAAGCGGCGGAAGTTGCCGGCAAGTTCGAGGCCGTGTCGCAGAGAGGCCGCCGATCAACTTCCTGGAGAAAAGTGTGCGCAGCGGCGCCAACGCGCCCGTCGGGGAGGGTGGCCATTGTTTCCCAGCCGCGGATTAAGGCAATCCGGAAACTACCCAAATATTTGATAGTCCATTATTAGTCGGTCTCGCCGATCCCTGCATCCGACGACGCGAATGCCCGAAAAGAGCGGTCGGGAATACCTTGGATGTGCGCCCGACGCTGCGACGGCGACAGCCCTGCCGAGCGCGTCCGCTTCCGATCGGCGCCGCCGATCCGCGCACCGTTTTGCCGCCGCCGCCGTCTTGCCTCGCCGATCCGCCCCTTCCAACGTTATCCCGTGCACCCCACACTCCGAACTCCAATCCTTATCCTCGCCGGCCTTTGCCTGGGCCTACCCCTGAGTGCCCAGTCGCCTGCGGTTTCGTTTCCGGCCGCCAGCCCGACCGCGACGCTCAAACAGCGGATCGGCTTCACGAATTTCGAGGTCGACTACTCGCGACCAAGCGCCAAGGGCCGCCGGATGCTCGGCGTGATCAACGCCTTTGGCGTCGTGTGGCGCACGGGGGCCAATTCGGCGACCACGATCTCGTTCGATACGGCGGTCACGCTGAACGGCGCGAGGATCCCGGCGGGCACTTACGCCCTCTTCACTATCCCCGGGGACAAGGACTGGACCATCATCATCGACCGCAACCCGAAACAGTGGGGGGCCTTCGCGTACAACCCCAAGGACGACGTCGTCCGGTTTCAGGCGACCCCGGTGACGCTCCCGGAGCCCGTGGAAACCTTTACGATCGATTTCAACGACCTGCGCGACGATGCGGGCACGCTCAATCTGATTTGGGAAACCACGCGGGTGCCGATTCACATCCAACTCGACGTCGTGCCCGCCGTGCTGGCGCAAATCAAGGCGGCGCTCGCCGCTCCCGGCCCCAAGGGCGCCGGATTCTATTATGCGGCGGCCAGTTTCTACTTTGACCACGGCCAGGATCTCGCCAGCGCGTTGAGCCTGGTGGACGCGATGCTCGCCCGACCGAGTCCCATGGATTTCGAAGGACTCTACCTCAAGGCCAAGATCCTCGCCAAGCAAGGCGACCCGGCCGGGGCGGCCGCGGCCGCCCGGGCTTCGCGGGCGGCGGCGATCAAGGCCAACGGGCCGAACGACAGCTTCGTCAAAATGAACGACGCCTTGCTCGTCTCGCTGGGCGAATGATCCGACCGACCGCCATCCTGCTGGCGATTCTGGGGGTGGAGGCGCTCGCGTCGGCGCAGGAACCGGTGGTGCCGCGCAATTCCGCCGAAATCCTGCAGGAACTCGCGGCCTTTCAGACGACCGGCCGCGTCTTGCTGGTCGCCGCGCATCCCGACGACGAGGATTCCCAGCTCATCGCCTATTTGGCGCGGGGGCGCGGGTATCGCACGGCCTACCTGTCGCTCAATCGGGGGGAAGGCGGGCAAAATCTCATCGGCCCCGAATTCGGCGATGAGTTGGGCGTCATCCGCGCGCAGGAGCTGTTCGCGGCGCGGCGCATCGACGGCGCCCAGCAGTTATTCACCCGCGCCCGGGATTTCGGGTACTCCAAGGATTTCCGGGACACGCTGCGGCGCTGGGATCATCCGGCCGTGCTGGCCGATGTCGTCCGCGCGATCCGGATCTTTCGTCCGGACGTCGTCATCACCCGGTTCTCGCCCGAGCCCGGCGCCACCCACGGCCATCACACGGCCTCGGCCGTCCTCGCCCTCGAGGCATTTCGGCTGGCGGGCGACCCCGGCGCATTGCCCGACCAGCTGTTAAACTCGACCCGATTTCCCCTGCCCCAGCTGCGCAGCCTGGCGCCAACGGACCTCTGGCAACCCAAGCGCGTGGTCTGGGACATTGCACGCTTTGGCGGCGGTCCGCCCCCGGACAACGCACTTGCCCTCGATATCGGCGGCTACAATCCAATCCTGGGGGAGTCCTACGGCGAAATCGCCGCGCGCAGCCGCTCCATGCACCGGACCCAGGGCTTCGGTTCGATCGCGTCGCGGGGATCGCATTTCGACTATTTTCGCACCCTGGCCGGCGCCCCGCCAAAGAACGACATTTTCGACGGCATCGACTGCACCTGGAATCGGTATCCCGGCGGCGACGAAATCGCCCGGCTCACCGACACAGCGATCGGCGGATTCAATCCCCGGGACCCATCCGCCTCGGTGCCCGTCCTCTTGGCCATTCGCGCCAAGGTTCTTGCGCTGGATCAGACCGATCCGGCGATCCGGGACAAGCGACGTCAACTCGACCGCATTCTGCAAGCCTGTCTCGGGCTGTACGTCGAGTCGACGATTCCCGACGCCGAGATCGTTCCCGGCGACCGCGTCAGCCTAAAACAAACGGTGGTCCTGCGTTCCCGGATCTCCGTGGTCTGGGAGGGAAATCCCCGGCCCATGCGAGAAGCGGCTTCGGTTGGGGGCTCAAACCCGACGCCCAGATCCGAAACGCCCTGGGAGAATACCCCGGAGGGTCGCTCCATCGCGCTGCAGGATAACGTAGTTGCTACTCGCACATTTGACGTTTCCGTCGCCGGGCACACGCCCACGCAGCCCTATTGGCTCACCGGCCCGGAGAGCGCGTCGATGTACAGCGTGGTCGAACCGGCTCTGCTCGGAGGACCGGATGAGGGTCCCAGCCCGATCGGCCACGACCGCCTGATTTTTTCCGTCGGAGGCCAGACCCTTGAGATTCCCACCCATCCCGTCGCCGTATCCGCCGATCCGGCGCGCGGCGAGGAGCGCCGGAGCGCAACGATCATCCCGCCGGTATCTCTGGCGTTTGACGATCCGGTATCCCTGGTGCCGCCGGGCGGCTCCCGTAGCGTGATCGTCGAGGCGACGGCCGCGCGGTCCAATATTTCCGGAATCCTGCGCATCGAGCATCCGGCGGTTGGCTGGTTCGTCCTGCCCGTCGAGCAAGCCTTCCACATTCCCCAGGCCGGGCAAACGGTCCACCTGGCGTTTACCGTCCACGCGCCCGACCGTCCCGGCACAGCCACCCTTGGCGCAACCGTGGAAGTCGACGGCGTGCGCTACAACAACCGGCGGGTCGAGATTCATTACGATCACATCCCCTTCCAGGTGTTGCAGCCGCCGGCCGAACTGCGCCAGCAG
>CAZWMF010000276.1:0-1874 GCA_964634535.1 uncultured Opitutaceae bacterium
CTGGTGCTCGGCGATCTGCGGCGGGAAGTGATGCTGGTCGACCAGACGCCCTATCTGTTCAGCTGCAGCATCGCGCAGAATATCGCCTTTGCCCTGCCCGGCGCGTCGCGCGAACAAATCGAAGCGGCTGGCCGCGCGGCAGGCCTTGACGAACTGATTCTGCGTCTCCCCGAAGGCTACGAAACGAAAAGCGGAGAACGGGGACTGGCCCTTTCCGCCGGCGAGCGCCAACGAATCGCACTGGCCCGCGCGCTCCTGCGCCGCCCCAGCGTCCTGATTCTCGACGAGCCAACATCGGCCCTTGACGCCAATACCGAGAAACTGGTGGCGACAAGTTTACGCGCGGCGATGCCAGGAGCCACGCTGATCGTGATTACTCACCGGCCTGCGCTGGCCGAAATCGCCGATGCCATTATCACGATCGAAGGCGGCAAAGCGCAAATCACCTGGGACGTTCAGCCCGCCCGCCGGTAGCGTCGGTGTTTTTCGCAGCCCGGCACGTTTTCGGTTATGATGATGACTGGCCTGATTTGTCCACGCTGCCGCGCGTCTTCGCCCGTCCGAAAACGCGACGTTGGGTCGCTCTCCGGAAAAGTTCCGGAACGCAAAAGGGGTAAATCGATGCAAAATTTTTTCTACGCATATGTCTCCGGCATAATTCTCCTGACCGGACTGACCGGAATAACGGGCGCCAGCGCCGTAGCGGCGCCTCGCGCAGGCGGCTTTCCCGGCCGGGCGGCCGCAGCGCCGCGATTTCGGCCCGGCCGGCGAACGGGCGCGGCCAGGCGCTCCAGACCGCCGCTCCGCCGCCCGCATGGGGCAGGCACCACAGGCGCCAGGCCGCGTCGGGTTCGGCGCGGGCGCAATTCACCCACGTCCCGCGCAGCATCGTCAGGCTCCGGGCGGGGTGGGCGCCGCGGGAGTGGCTTGGGCTTCCATCGCCTTCCGCAGGCTGAGCGGCCGCATATCGGTCCAAACCTCCTTGATGTACGCCAGGCACTCGTCCTTCGTGCCGGATTTGCCCGCGTCGCGCCAACCGGCGGGCAACTCGCGCCATACGGGCCAGATCGAGTACTGCTCCTCGTGATTGACCACGGCCCGGTACTGGATTTCTGGGGCGGCTTCGCTGGAGTTCATGCGCCGGACACCTTGGTAAGGCCGTCGCGCGTTGGCAAGTCGGTAGCGGGCCGCGCCGCCGGCGCTCGCGCCTCTTTCCAGATGCCTGGTCGGCCGGGTCCGGTGGCGCTTTTGGGCTTCGATTTTAACTAGTAGAAATAGTCCGAATGAAAACGCTTAAACATTAGATCAGTTACTTTAATCTGTCACGGTGCCGGCCTTGTATGAAGCCGACGTGCGCGCCCGACGGCCGCCGCGGATCGATTGGGCCGGCTGGGCTCGGCGCTGGCGTGGCTTGACACGGTTTTCATTTGTCCGGCATAGGATACGCAATGCCGCTTTCGCGTGTAAACCGCCAGGCACTGCAGGTGCTCCTCGTCCTGGCGCTCATGGCGTTGGCGGCGCCGACCCTGTATTGGCGGACCCGGCCGGTGCTTCGGCTATACATTTGGGAAGGGTATTTTCCGCAGAGCGTCTTAACGCAATTCGAACTTACCCATCGCGTCCGGCTGGACGTTAAGACCTATTCCACCAACGAGGAGATGCTGGCGCGCGTCAAAGTTAGCTGGGACGAATTCGACGTGATCATGCCGTCCAATTACGTCGTCGCGCAGATGCGCCGGTTTAATCTGCTGCAGCGAATGGATCTGGATACGGTGCCGAACCTTCGCAATGTCGATCCGGCGCAGCTCAATGGCCACGTGGTGCCGCCGGGCCGGGTGCTGTTCTATCGGACCATCTGATCCGTCACCACCTTC
>CAZWMF010000276.1:1884-5659 GCA_964634535.1 uncultured Opitutaceae bacterium
AATGGCCACGTGGTGCCGCCGGGCGACGAATACTACGCCATCCCGTACCTGGGCAATTACGCCGGCATCGGCTACGACAAGCAGCGCGTGCCCCACCCGCCGACGTCGTGGGCGCAGTATTTCAATCCGTCGACGGCCGCGACCTACGGTGCCCGGCTCAGCCTGCTCGATCAACCGCGCGAGACGATCGGGCTCGCCTTGCTGGCGCTGGGCTTTTCGCCCAACAGCCGCAATCCGCAGGACCTGGCCCAGGTTCGGAAGATGCTGGACGAGCAAAATGCGGCGGGCACGCCGACCTTCGTTCGCGAGGAAGGTCGGCAGTTGTTGGAGGTTCAGAAAACCGTCCTGCTGGCCACCTGGAGCCCGGAGGTCACCCTGGCCGAACAGGATTCGGCCAACATCGGCTATATCATGCCCTCCGACGGTTCGATTCTGACGGTCGACACGCTGGCCGTGCCGAGTTCCTCGAGCCATCTGGCGCTCGCGATGGAGTTCATCAACTTTGCCTTGAATCGGAAAATCGCCGAGCGGGTCACCGAATATTCCGGTTACACCAATTCGCTGCTCCCCAGTCTGGCGCCGGCGCCGAAGGATTTGGCGGCCACCCCGTCCTATGCAACGCCGCCCGCCGGCAAGAGCTTTATTCTGTCGGATGTCGGCGACGCCCAGTATCTCTACGATACGATTTGGGCGGAGTATCGCTCGAACCGCGGCGCCAATCCGTAGTCACGGATGGGCGGGCGGCGGATTTGTCGGTGATGGCGCAGCGGGATTCGGACGGGCGACGGGCGAAGGCGCGGGGTTCGGCCCGGCTGAAGGTGCCGCGTTCACCGTGGCCGGTCCGGCCGGCGTGCTGGCCGGCACCGCGTTGTCGGCCGGCCGAGGCGCGACGGGCACCGCGGACGTATTGTCGTTCAGAATCAGCGGCAGGCCTTGATTGCCGGCGCCGATGACGACCACCTTCGCGTTGGCCGATGTGGCGAGCTGCAACGTGGCATCGATACCCTTGTATTTGAGGATGTTGGGCGAAACGCTCGCGTCGATCGTTCGGTTGTAATTGGCGATGCCCTGGGCCTCGTAACTCAGGCGTTGGGCTTCTTGCTGCTGGCTCTTGATCCGAAACTCATACTCCTGGGAAACCTGTTCCTGCGTGAGCTTCTTTTCAATCGCCAGGGTGACGAGATCGGGCAGGCGGATGTTCATGACGTTGACCGCGTCGAGCACGATGAACTTGTCGTTCACCCGCCGGGCCACGCTGAAGATGATCGCATCCGAAATATCCGATGTCTTGAGGGTGTACAGATCTTCGGGCCGGTACTTGCCGATCACTTCGCGCACGCCGGTGATCACTTCGGGTTCGACGATCTTGGTTTCGTAATCGGGCCCGACTTTCTGGTGGAGCAGCGGCAACTGCTTGTACTCCGGATAATAGCGCATCGATACCGTGACGTCGATCATGAGCCCGTTGCTGCTCAGAGCCTGAACCGTTTGGGTGCGCGCCTGCACCCGCATATTGTAAATATACATCTGATTCCACGGCGCGATGATGTGCATGCCTTCGCCGTAGATGCGGTCGAGTTCGGTGCCGTAGGTAAGCCGGTGGAATAGGACGCCGGCCTGACCGGGATCGACAAAGATGAAGATATTCTTGGCCAGATACACCACGAGGAACGTGAAGACCAGGCCGCTGATCAGGAACGGAACCATGTGGTCGCGCACCCAGGCGCGCAGGCCATCGCTCAGCGCGAGCAGGCCGGATCGGAAGCGGGCCCACAGACCGGGGGGCCGGGGCGGGGGCGGCGGGACGGGGGCAGACGGGAGGTGGTCGGTCATGACTTGGATCGGGTCTTCTTGGCCGACTCGATGTGGCCGTATTCCATTTTAATCACGCGGTCGGCGCATCGGAAATACCGGTCGTCGTGGGTGACCGCGACGACGGTTTTACCGGCGGCTTTCAACTCGGGCAGAAGAGTCTCGTAGAAATAGGCACGGAAGCCGGGGTCCTGGTCGGCCGCGAATTCATCGAGCGCGAAAATCGGGCGGTCCTCGATACAGGCGACGGCGAGCCCCAGGCGCTTGCGCTGTCCATGGGACAGATTGAGGTGGGTGAAGCGACCGCCCTGGAACGAAGTTTTGTGGTCGATCTGCAGACGGTGCAGCCATTCGGCGAGCACCTTTTCGTCGACGTTCGGGCAACCATAGAGGCGGTCGAACAGATGGAAATCGGTGAAAACGATCGAGAAAAGCTCGCGATAGGCCGGATAGAACGCGGGCTGGAGTCGCAGGTGATCGACGCGCAGCGTGCCGGCCTGGGGCGCATACAATCCGGTGAAGAGCTTGAGCAGAGTCGACTTGCCCGACCCGTTGCCGCCGACCAGGAACACGACTTCGCCGGCCTTGACCGAGAGGTCGAAGGGGCCGGCGGAAAATCCCGGATCGCCATTGTCGGCATACTGGAACTTCACGCCTTCGAGCACGATCTCCCGGAATCCCCGAAAATCCACCTTGGCCGGTTCGACCAACCGCTCGCTCGCCGCCTCGGGCGTGTCCAGAAAGGCGTCGAGAGCGGTGATGTTGCCCAAAGCGACGTTGGCGCGGGCGTAGATGGGGATCGAGGCGACCAGCATCGTGAGCGGACCGACCATGAAGAGGACCGTGGCGGTCGCCTTCACCACCACATCCCCGTAGGCCTGGCTGACCACCGGCAGGAGAAACACGAGCACCGCGAGCAGGATGTAGAAAAACGTCTGGGAGAAGATGAAGTTTTTCACGTACTCGTGGCCGGTGTGCTCCTTGATCCGCTTCGCTTCCTGGCAAATCCGGGCATAGTCGGTCTCGAAGAATTCCTCCGACTTGCCTCGATTGACTTTGAGCTCCTTGAAACCGTCCAGCAGGTGGCCCAGCGAACCCAGAAAATCGGTCTCGATCTTCGTGGCCGACTGCCATTCCCGATCGAGCACCTTCTGATTGCGCAGATAGATGGAGACGCCGCAGCCGATCAGCCCGAGGGTCAGGACGAAGGCGACGACCGACAGGGAGGCCATGTAGAGCACGCAAACGGCGATCATCACCGCCGACTGCGCCGCGTTGGCGATCTCGCCGGCGGACTGCGAAATCGTGAGCGTATCCTGGGTGAGGCGGGCTTCGATCTGGGGTTTGCCGATGCGTTCGACCACCGTCAGGTTGGAGTGGCGCAGCTTGTTGGAGATGCGGATCCGCAGGCGGGCGATCACCTCCTCGGTCATCGTGCACGACTGGGCCAGCACCCGCTGCTTGGCGACGATGAAGATTGCGATCGTCACCGCGAAAAGCACAAAAAAGCGGAAATTGAGCGACCCGAAACTGGCGGCGGCGGCGGCGCTATTGATGATGCCGAGCAAGGCGCCCTGAGCAATTCCCGATACCAGTGTCAAGATCAGGAGCGACCGCATTGAAACCGTAGATTCCTTTCTTATGAGGTTCAGAAGTTTCATGCGGCGGAAGCCAGCAAAGCCTTGCGCTCCACCGCATGGCAAGAGCAGATTCCTTCCATGGCCTCTTCGACAACCGCAACGTCGGAACGGGCTTCGAAACCGCTCTCGACAAAGAGTTGAAATTGACCGAAAACGGTTACATCCGCAACAGGAAAATCAAGGGCGTCAATATCAATCGCCGCCCGGATTTTCACAATGACGAAGAAATCATCGAGATAAAGACTGGGGCGGTCGATAAGGAGCAGTACCGAGATTTCATTCGCATCGCTCAACAGACTGGCCGCCGCGTGGTGTACATCTTC
>CAZWMF010000277.1:0-5655 GCA_964634535.1 uncultured Opitutaceae bacterium
TCCAACCGTCGAAGGTCAGCGACCCGATGCTGACCCCGATCGTACCCTCCTTGAGGAAGCTGAGCCAATTCTTGGCCTGCTCGTCCTCGCCCAGGGTCAAGAGCTTGGCCGTCCCGTCCGGGCCCTGTTGGACGGCGGCAAACTTGATGAATCCCGGAGAACGGGCGGAGCGCGCGATTTCCAGTTCATCGATTTCGCCGGTAAAGCCCGCGAGGCTCGCCGAATTCATTCCTCCCTGGCCGCCGAGGACCGACTCCACGTTCAAGGGAGGCAATGGGGCGGTCGCCGTCGCATAGACCTCTCCGTCCAAATACAATGTCACGCTCGCCCCACCCGCCACCACCGCCACATGATGCCAGGTATTGGGCGGGACCGGCACCCCCGCCGCGCTGCGCACCAGACTCCCCTGGTAGGTGAGCGCCACAAACGGCACGCCCGCGTCCGCGCCGATGATGAATGAATTATTGGCGTCGTGCCGGCCAAAGAACACGGCATTGCTCTGCGGCGCCCCGAATTTGATCCAGGCCGACCAGGTCATCGCCCCACCCTGGATCCAGGTGAGGCCGTTCGAGGCCGGAATCGCGATCGCGGTCTTCCCGTCGAGGCGCAGCCCCGTCCCGATCATCGAGCCGTCCGCCGCGACGCCGGCACTCTCCGCATTGTTGCCGTGCCCGGTGAAATCGTAGGCCGGCTGACCGCGTTCGTTGAAATGGTAAACGAGCTCGGTGTCCGCATCGAACGTATCCTTGGCACTCTCCACCTTCACCGCCTTCGGCCCGGCATTCCCGTAATAGAGCCAGAAGGTCGTCTTGGCCCCCGGCTTCACCTCGGGAACGTTCACCCAGACAAAGGCCTCATTCAGGAGCGAGTCGAATTTTTCGATGTGATAGGCCAGCAGCGTCTTGTCGTCGGCCGCCACAAAGCGCAAATCGGTGCCGTCCGGCTTGGCATTGGCGAACTGAAAGTTGCCGTCGTGCAGCCGCAAGAGCACCGGCACGCTGCCGATCGGGTCGCCGATCGGCGTGCCCGCCGTCGTCGTGTCGACCGTGATCAGCTTTCGCTCGGTCCAGTCGCCGTCCCACCACGCGCGGGCCGGCGCCACCCCCGCGGCGAAGGCCAAGGCGGCCAGCGCCCAACCGAGGCGAAATCTTGAAAAAACCGGAGACATGGGGACAAGGGACATGGTCAATAGTCGACGCCGACGCGGAAAGTGACTCGGGGATCGTGCGCCTTCGTGTAAGCCTGCCCGTACAGCGGATAGGCCGCGTCGCACCCACCGCTCACATGGTCGCCCAGGGACAGCCGGCTGCCCAATCCGACGCTCGCCAGGTAGAAATGCGCCTGTTGCTCGGGCAAGGGATCGATCAGGATCAATTTACCCCCGTCGCCAAAAGCGTACACCCGCCAGTCGGTGGTCTTCTTCGCGAACCAGGCTTTGATCTGCGGGCTGCGCAATTCGACCGAAGCGAATCCGCCGTCGTCGGCCACGGTCTCGGACTCCAAATAACCGCGCACCGTTTCCACTCCGCCCCCGCTGAATTCCTCGCTGCTCACCAGCGGTTGGTTCGCCAACTGCCCCTGGACCTTGACGAAACCCTGCAGACCGCCCGGCAAATCCTGCGTGTGCGCCACGCTGCCCCGGAAGTAGATGAATCCGCCGTCCGCGCCATACCGGTTCAGGTCAAAGACATTGGGCCCGCTGCCCATCCCGCGAAAATGCATCGTGATTCCGGCATTGAGATCGGTCTCCGAACCCTTGCCGGCCCACCCCAGCACCGTGGCGTTATAGTTGGCCGTAATCGGATAATAGGTGATCGGGGTCACGATCGACCCGGTCGAACTATCGCCGCCGGGATTCAAGCTCTGCCGGAAACTCTTGTAGTCGATGCCGATGCTCACCGAGTGCGAGAAGTTCTCCCAGTCTTTCCCCGTCGCCCAGTCCTTGCCCGGCGGCAGGGCCAAAATCGCCTGGAATTCCACGGTCTCGCCCGGTCCGGCCACGGTCGAGCCGCCCAGCGTGGAAATATCGCTATCTTGCTTCGTTCCCTGGATCAGGAAGCTCCACCGATCGAGCGCCTGAAGTTTCGCGAGATAATAGCCCGTCAGCACCTCGGAGTCCCGGCCGCGCTGCGGCGCCAATTCGAAGCTCACCCCGGCACCCTGGCCCGACTGCGCCAGGTTGCTGTCGCTCGCCGCCGCCGTCACCCGCAAGGGCACGGTGTTTGGGCTCCGATAGTCGTTCAATTCCAAACTCCCGTGCACCGGCGGGCTATCCTTCACGTTCAGGTCGATATCGTAAGTCCCCGGTTCCGCACCGGGCGAGAGCACCGGCGTGACCGTCCGATCCCGCGATTGATTCAAGGCCACCACATCCTGGCTCACGTCATTAAAATTGATGACCTTGCCCTCGGCCAAGGACGGCGCCGCCGCCTTGATCCTCCGCGGCGAAAAATACTTGGCCCCCTTCACCCGGAGCCGTTCGACCGTGCCCTCGCTCACCTGCAGGTGGACCACCCCATCGACTCCCACATTCGGATCGGGCTGCACCGAAGCCGCCCCGAATCCCTTGGCCCGATACGCCGCTTCCAAAGCCGTGCACGCGGCCTTCACGTCCGCCACCGTCCGATCCGGCCCCAGGAACGGGTAGACCGCGGTCTCCACTTCCAAGGCCGTGAGCGCATGCACGTTGTGCACGCGATACTCCGCTACAAAAAAGGTATCCGTCGCAGCCACCGACCCCAGCACAATGCCCTCGGCCGCGCGCGCGCCCGTGCCCGCGAGAAGCGCACCGATCGGCAGGGCTTGCAGGAAAAGCATGGCGAAAAATGGACGACAGGGACGCAAGGATGGTTTGACGCGACGGCGACGGAAACGCCGCCTCGATAGAGAAAACATGCTCCCGGGCGCGACCTTTCAAGCCCCACGGCGAACGCCGCACAATTGTAACAAGCGGCCAGTGCCGACCCGAGTCAGTTCGCCCGAAACCGGGCCAAATCGCACACCGTGACGTGGCATTCGCTGCCCTGCATGGCGGCATTCAATTCCTTGATGCAGCCGCTCAGTTCCGATCCGCCGGCGGTCCAGTGGTAGATGCCGTCGAGCACCAACTCCCGGCCGACCAGCACAAACATCGGGCTGCCGCTGTCTCCCCCGTGGAGTTCCCGGCTGAAATTGCGCCGGATCGGGTCCACCGGAGTGCGCGTAAAGAACCCCTGGGGCACGAACGCTGCGGTATCCTTGACCGCGACCGATTGGGTGTTCGCGTCCAAGATCAGGCACGGCAACGTGCCCGCGATACCGACCGCGCTACGCGAACATCGCAGGAACCAGTGTTCCGGCATGACCTTGTACCAATGGATCGAAGCCGGCAAAGGTGTATCCAGGGTCGACAGGTCGATGTCGGTCGGCCCGATCTTGGCCGAGCCCACCACCCGCCGCTCCACCACGGCGTTGGCGTTCGTGACAAACCGCACGACTGTGCCTAGCGGATACAAACCCTTGACGTGATCCGCATAGACCACATGCCGCGGCGATATCGCCGTCGTGCCATAGGCCCCGGCGAAGCTGTTCCAAACCGCCTTACCGGTGAGATCGACCTCGGTTCCGGTCCACACCGCGGGATTGCGCCGGTATTGCGCCGCGGCATCGTCCCGCTTCGACCATAACGGCATGGAGACGGCCGGCGGCGCCGCAAGGCGCAGCAGAATCTGGGTCTCAACCGAAGTGGCCGCCGTGATATTCTGGGCCCGAGCCGAAATCCCTGGCCAAAGCAATGCGAGCGCGACCCACCCCGCAGCCGTTGCCCCACGCTTTTCGAACATCCGGAAAACCGTCAACAGCCCACGGGCGTTGCGCGGGCCCCGCGCCGGCGCAACCCGATTGCAACTCCTAGCGCCCCCAACCCCAGAATCGCGGTGCTCCCCACCGATTCAGGAATTGCCACCGATCCGCCCATATCCCCCACCACGGTGTAGGTCAGAAGGCCAGCATCGCTCAACGTAAAATAGCCGAGATAGTCCTGGCGGGAGCCCAAGGCCGTGGTCGGCCGAAGCTCATATAGGTCGGCCGACGCACTGCCCAGGCCGACGTTCGCGCCGCTCGATAGACTCACCGGAGTCGCGTTGGGAATGAAGAATCGGCTCGGATTTCCGAAGCTGCCCGTCAGCGGGCTAGAGGTTTCGATTCCTATCAATGGAAACCCAAATGCGCTAACTTGCGCATCGAGGTCAGCGAGCCCGGAGGTTCCGGCGCCCCCAAACGCACCGGCAGCCGCATTTTTCCCATAGTAGGTGACAAGCTCGGTCGCAGCACTTTGATAAGCTGGCGCGCCAGCCCCGAGATACGGCGGCCCCCAAGTGCCGGCAGCTGTGCCGGCGCGTTCTGCCGAAGTCGCCCAAAGAGTCCCTTCCGAAGCGTAGGCCAGACTATTCGAAGGAGAGGTCGAACCGGCCACACCAAATTCCAATCCGGCGTCATTCTGCCAATCGCCGAAAATTGCTGCGAGATCGTCGGAAAGATTTGCAATCGCATAGGTCCCCGGCGTCGCGTTCATAAAGCCCGACGCCGGCCCGAGATCCACCTCGAGGTTTGCCGGATTGTTCACGGTGAGCGCATCCTCGAAACCGATGATCAAGTCGCCAAAGCTGGGCTCGTCCGCCCGCAGCGGCCCAACTAATCCGACCGCCAGGAAGGCGACGATCGCGCCCCCATACTTCCGGCGGAAAGCGTGCCGAGCTGTTGTCATTTCGTAACAATCAACTGAGATCCGTGATTGCCCCACGTCAAGCCGCCCGCGGCAATCGAACGATTTGTCACCGATTCGCCATCCATCCGTAACCTTTAGCGGCGACTATCGGCGCCGATTCACCCAACCGCCGGTTGGCGGTAGGATGGTTATGGGGCAAGCTCCCGTCCGATATACCAGGAAATCCTAGCCACCTCGTCATCGGTGTAGCCGAGACTCACCAGTTTAATCGTTCCGTCACGCCCAATCAAATACACGCGGGGATGCCCCTTCGAAGCGTAGTGCAGGAAAATCTCCTTGTTCGGATCGGCCAGTAACGGGAACTCGATACGCAAGTCCTTCGCGACCTTCGCGACCACGGTGGGTTCGGCATTGCGCGCCACGCCAACCAAAATGAGTCCCGCCGACCGATACTTTGGCCAAACGTACTTCTGGATCATCTTCAACTCCTGCATACCCGCGCCGGCGTCCGTGGCAAAAAAATAGACGACGACGACCTTACCCTTACACGCCTCCAGCGAGAAGTCGCCTCCATTGGTCGCCGGTCCGGCAAACGCAAACGCCCGATCGCCCTCTTTCGCGATGCCTCCGTATTCAGCGCGAAGGTCGGCAAGACCAAAAAGACCTAGAGTGATTAAGGTGAGAAGTCTCATCATGGAAAAGCCGGGAATTCCGGGAAATGGTGCGAATCGGCGCGGGAGCGAAGCATAGGCTTACGAATCGGTATCATCGCCCCCGCCATAACCCAGCACCTCGACCGTAATGATCGACGGAAAAGTGGAAGTTTCAGTCTGCGCCGAATTTTCCTGCCGATTTTCCACTTGAGTCGAGGTCGCAGCGGCGGCGGCGGACGAGTTCGAAGCCGCCGCAAAAGCGGCGATATTCGGCGCCACCACGGTCGGCACTCCGGT
>CAZWMF010000278.1:0-5631 GCA_964634535.1 uncultured Opitutaceae bacterium
CCAGGCGCGCCCGTTCGGGCAACCACTCCAGAGCGGCGATATCACGGCTGGTATAGGCGGTGGCGAGCAGATGGGGGCGACGCTCTTCGATGTCCGAGATCGACCGATGCAGCAGGAGCCGGGCGGCTTCCGCGCCATCTCTTGCGCACGTGACCACGTGTTCGGCGGATTCAAGATAAGCGACCATCATGGCGCGGATGGGCGCTTCGTCTTCTGCGATGAGGATTGAGCGCACGGTGATTCAAAGTCTGCGCCCGAATCGTTCCGAAACAAGGCGCGTCCCGACGGATGGCAACGGACGGAACGCGAAGAGCAAGAACTGGGGACCTTGGTCCAGGATCAACGACGAAGAAAAGCGCCGCTGACAATCGAGGTGAACGAAGAATCGTGGGTATCCACCGCAGGGTGCCAATGCCAACTCCACGTCCACCACCGCAGAAATCCGCCCGCGCCACGGATCGCCTCGGCGATGACCGGGCCGGAGCGATCCGGGCCCCGCCCGGTCAACCACCATTGACTACACAGACCATCTGTGCACGCTAGCCAAATGCCATCCAAAACCATTTCCCTCGAAGTTGACGCATATAACCGGTTAAAAGCGACCCGCCGAACCGGCGAATCATTTTCCGAAGTGGTTCGACGCATCACATTGCCGCCGCCTAAGGCAACGGCCGCCGACCTCCTTGCCGACGTCAAAGCCGGCACGTTTGGCCGCAGCGTCAACTGGGCGGCCATTCAACGCGCCGTCTCCCACCGCCGGCGCTCCCGCGCAATTCGCCCCGCCTAATGTTGTTCGACACCGCATTCCTCATCCACGCCTCCGGCCAACGAGGGCGAAAACAACAAGCCGCCGCCGAGCATTTTCTACAGAGTCACCTTGACACGCCACTCTATGCGTCGCGTGTCTCCTGGTCTGAATTCGCTGAAGGCTGCGCCTCCCCACACGAGCTCCACGCCGCTCTGCACCGATTCGCCATCGTTGAAATCGACGAAACCGTTGCCTGGATAGCCTCGCGTGTCGCTCGCGAGTTGAAACCCGCCGGTATGCATATTGGCGACTATGACGTCTGGATCGCCGCAACGGCACTGGCTTACGACTTACCCTTAGTCAGCCGAAACACCAAACATTTTGCTCGAATAACCAGCCTCCAGATCGCCGCCTACTGAATTTCCCCTACGCCACCAACTTGGGTGATATCCCCGCCGGTCCGAACCCCGGCTGTCCCAACCCCTGACGGCGTGTTTGCCCGAACTCAAACTTCAACCCGGCTAACCTCGCCCACCTCCGCGCCGAAACTCGGCCACGACTGGGCTTGAGCGGGCCGCGGCGGATTGGGCGGCGGCCCGGGCGGCCGGACGCCGAGCGGAAAGTTCCTCGCCCCGACAAACCGGCGGGCCCGCCCACCTCCCCCGCCGCCGTCGTCGATGACCGGGCTGGAGGGGGCTGTGGCGGCTCTTGCGGCAGCTCGGGTGGCGAAGGATACCCCACGCCAATCCATCCGGTCGCCTTGTCACTCCCGGCTTCGAATCTCCATCCCGCCCCGGTGCCGTCGCCCCCGTCTTCGCCGCCCTCGGCGATGACTGGCCGTGGTGGATTTCGGTCGGCCCGGGGCACCGACGGCCGCCTCAGGCTTGTTCGCCCCTCCCGCGCCTCGTTCCGGAATTCCTCATGAGTTCGAACGAGGCGCGACGGCTCGAGTCCCGTTGGCCGCACTCTGCGTGGAGCTTCCCAGCGATTTGGCGATTGTCCACGCCGTACCGGCGAGCAGGAAATTCAGAAGCGTCTCCGACCACTGATTGTGCGTTGAGCCCGTCCATTTCGGCATGGGTATCGCAAAATAACTCGGAAGCCACACCAGGACGCCGAAAAGCGTGATCATCACCGCCTCCAAAGTCGCCGCTAGCCGTGGCAGAATCCCCACGAGGAGGCCGACGCCGGCGGCCGCGTGACAGGCTCCGGTCACGTAAACGAGTGCCATCCGAGCCGGCAGCCAAGTCGGCACGAAGGCCTCCGAATAGGCAGCGTACGTAAAATGCGCGAGGCCGTACACGACGCACGCCGCTCCGAAAAGGGCCCGCCCGGTGCGGAGCGCACGGGCGCCGGCCATCGGCACTAAGCGATCGCCGCGCTGCAGTTCCGCGTAAAGGGTCCAGGCGCCCACCAGCATGGTCACGGCTTCGCTGGAACCGTACCAGGAGCCGACGATCATGGGCTTTACCAGAATGGGTCGTGCGTCCCTCAGGGCCCAGGCTCCTGCACATACACCGATCGCGATCGCGCTCGCCGCGGCGGTGCGCACGATGAACAAGCCCGCACCGGCTGCCAGAACGATTGCCGCCAAGGCATACGTCCATGCTTCCGGCCATCGCAGCGGTTCCATTAAGGGCCCGAAGTTCCCGTAAACCAAGCTGAGCAGCGCGAGCCCCATCGCCGCGAATCCGAACAGGGCATGGCCGATTCCAGAGATCCGCACGGCGGTATTAGCACACACTGGTCCTTCCAACGCAAATGGCTTCTGGTTCATCGGCTGCCCAGCTCGGACGGCGAGGATAGCAAGGAAGCCTTGCCCGGCTCGCCCGTACGGCCCTACACCTTCGCCACCCAAGCCTCTGGTCGTCCGGCGCCGTGGCCCACGCCCCAAAGGCCATCGGCGAGGATCTGGCTGGAGTGGATCGTGATGGACTTGGCGGCGGCCCGCTCGCTGGCGGCGCCCGCACCTTCACCCGACCTGACGCTACCTTGACAGGAGCGACAGCGACTGGCAGCTTGCCCGAAGGCTCGCCGCCCCGCTGGCCTTAGGATTTGAAACGCGGCCGCCGCAACCAAGGGTTCCAAATGTCCTCCTCAAGACTGACCGTCGCCGCGCTTGCCGTCCTTGCGGCCATAGGCATCGGTGCGGCCGTCTACGAATATCGCGCTCTAGCCCTCTCCATGTCGCGGCTCGCCAGCCTTGAACAGAATCAAGCGGCCCTCCGGCGCCAACTGCGCGAGGCCGAGACGCGCCTCGCCAAATCTGAGAGAAACCAGCCGACCGACCGGGAGAGACTTAGTACTCCGTCGGATGACTCACGGCAGCTCGCTCGGGCGGTTGCAGCCCGGACCGCCAGCCGGCCGGTGGCCAGCGACGGCGCCGACAGCCGGGTACGGGCAAGGCTCCACGCTCGGTACGATCCATTTCTTAGGCAGCGCCGGCTGACACCGGCCCAAGCGGAGCGATTCATCGATTTGATGATCGCCGAGGCAAATCTCAGCGACGACTTTCGAGCAGCCGTCCGCGAACAAGGCCTGATTGACAACGCGGCGGTTGAGTCCGTTCGGAATGACCTTTCCCAACCGATCTCCCAGGGACTCCTCGATTTGTTGGGCAACGACGGCGTCGCAGCCTATGGAGAGTTTGAACAATCGTCATATTACGGCGCAATGGTCCAACCCCTCTCGGAATATCTCTTGGCGGCGAATCTCCCGCTGGCCAGCGCGCAGGCGGAACAACTTGGCGCCGCCGTCGCTGCCGCGGATCATCCCGTCAGGCTCGAGCCCACCGACACGCGTGCCGTCAGCCGGATCGATTGGGAGGCCGTCGTCACCTCGGCTCAACGTTTCTTGACGGCGGAGCAATTGACCGTGCTGCAGGCCAGGGTTCAAGTACTCAAGCAACGTCAAGGGACGGCCTCCGCGATCCCATGATGGGGCCGGCTGCGATAGCCCGTTCCACCTCAATGTTAGCCTGCCACCGACGAATGAAATCCGCAACACGAAGTATCTTCATCCGCCCGGCTACGCCTGACGATCTTACCGGCATCAACGCAATCTTTAACTATTACGTGGTGCATTCCACCTGTGTCTGGACAACCCAGCCTTGTTCGGAAGCCGAGCGCAATGCTTGGTATCAAGATCACGGCCCGTCCATGCCTGTCCTGGTGGCGGAATATAGCGGGCGTGTCGTTGGTTGGGGCGCACTCGGCTCATTTCGGTCCGCCTATACCGCTGCGGGTACATTGGAAGACTCGATTTATGTGCACCATGATTTTCACCGCCAGCGGATTGGGAGTCAGTTGCTCCAAGCATTGATCGAGGAGGCGCGGCACTTGGGCCTACGCTCCCTCTTGGCGAACATCTCAGCGGATCAAACCCCGAGCGTTCGCTTGCACGAGAAATTCGGATTTCGGGAGGTCGCCCATTTGCGAGATGTTGGACAGAAATTCAATCACTGGTTCGACGCAATTTATTTGCAATTGCTCTTGGCCGCCCAGCCACCCGACTGAGCCAAGGGCAAAACACTCGAAGACCGCTATTTTGATTTCTCCTCTGCGGACGAAGCGCTCATAATATCGTCATGCGCGAAGGATCATTGGTATGGTGCTTCCACCCATATTCTGGCATTCGTGGCCACACGAAACTTGCTGACAAACGGCAGTTTGACAGGACGAAGCTTCCTCAATGTTTGCCGACCTAAGACACGCCCTAAAGCGTCTTAGCCGATCCCCGGGGTTCGTCTGTGCGGTGGTCTGCATGCTCGCCGTCGGTTTGGGGGCCACTCTGGCCGTCGTGCGCGCCGCCCGCAACGCCCTATGCCCAGAAATGCCGTTTCCGGAGCCCAACCGTCTCGCCGTTCTTGGAGAGCGCCGCGACGGCGCACCGTTCATTCTGTTTCCTTCCCGCTACGCCGCATACCGCCAACGTGCCACATCCTTCGCGAGCATGGCGGCAGAACGCACAGAACAGATGAGCCTCGTGCTCGATCGGCAGCCCTACTTGGCGGAAGCCTCGTGGGTTACCCCCGAGTTCTTCTCGCTTCTCGGGGTCGCTCCACACATGGGCCGCCTGTTTACGGCCGCCGACCATCAACTGGGTCTCGCCGGTTCGAACGTCATCATCTCCCATCGTCTATGGACTGAACGATTCAGCACGGATCCCCAAGTGGTTGGACGGTCGATTTTTCTCGGCGGGAAATCGCGCATGATAATTGGGGTACTGCCCGCGACATTCGTGCCTCCACCTCTGCTTGGCCAGGATGGATTGTACCTGGCCATGGCCCCTTTACCCATTCATGGGCCGGATTTCGAGTGGGTGAATGCCATGGTCCGGCTCAAGCCGGGCGTCGGATTTGCCCAAGCTCAGGCAGAACTCGGCGCCATCAGGCCGGCCGATTCCAGCGATTTCTTCAAGCCGGTCACTCCATTTCTCGAGCCAGTGCGGGAGACCTATCAGAATGACGAGACCCGACTGTTCTGGGTGTTCTTGGCTGCTGCGGGCTTTCTGTACGCAATCGCTTGCGCGAATGCCGCGAACCTGATGCTCGCCCGGACGATCGACCGCCAATGGGAACTGGCCGTGCGGCTCGCTCTAGGGGGTACACCAAGGCAGATCGCGCGTCTGATACTGGCCGAGAGCGTGATCCTGGTCACGCTCGCGGGATTTGCCGGTGCTGGCCTCGCGGAATGGGGCTATTGGATTCTCAATGCCCTCAGATCCGATGGAACGCCGACCGGCAGTTCCGTCTTTTCCGACGCTCCGACGATCGCCGTCTTGGTAGGCCTCAATGCGTTGGCCGCCGTGATCATCGCCATCGTACCGACCCTCCGAATCGCTCGGTCAAGCCTGAGCGAAACCATGAAGACCGGAGCCGGAAC
>CAZWMF010000279.1:0-5583 GCA_964634535.1 uncultured Opitutaceae bacterium
AGGTGGATTTTGCGACCAACTTGCCGCGCACCCTGACGACCGATTCAAAGCGGTTGCAGCAGATATTGAAGAACCTCCTCTCCAATGCATTCAAATTCACCGCGCAGGGCCGGGTGACGGTCCGGGCCGGTCTGGTCGGGGAGGGCTGGTCGTCCGGACACGCCGTGCTCAATCGCGCCTCGCAGGTGGTTTCGTTCGCCATCAGCGACACCGGCATCGGGATCGCCCCGGAAAAACAGAAGCTGATCTTCGAGGCGTTTCAGCAGGCCGACGCCGGCACGAGCCGCAAATACGGCGGCACCGGCCTCGGGTTGTCGATTTCGCGGGAACTGGCCACGCTGCTCGGCGGGGAGATCCGCCTGCAGAGCGCGGTCGACCAAGGCAGCACGTTCGTCCTGTATTTGCCGGTCGCCTTCGTGGCGCGCACGCCGGACTCGCATGTCACCGTGCTCAACCCGACGGCGCCGGTCGCCCTGCCGGCGCCGCGGGAGGAAGTCATTCCGGACGATCGGGATCTGCTGCTGCCGGGCGACACGAGCGTGCTGATCGTGGAGGATGACCCGCATTACGCCCGCGTGTTGCTCGGCCTGGCCCGCGCCAAAGGGTTCAAGGGGGTCGTGGCGACCCGCGGCAATGCCGGTCTGGCCTTGGCGCGCCAATACCGGCCCACCGCAATCACGCTCGATGTCTTTCTGCCCGACATGCTCGGCTGGACGGTCTTGAACAACCTGAAGCTCAATCCCGACACGCGGCACATCCCGGTGCAGATCATTTCCGTGGAGGAGGAGCGCTCCCACGCGCTGGCCCACGGCGCATTCGCCTATGCCGTCAAGCCGGCCACGACGGAAGGCTTGGAGGAATGCTTCGATCGCTTTCGCAAATTTGCCCAGCCGCACGTCAAGCGCCTGCTGGTGGTCGAAGACAACGAAATCGAGCGGCAGAGCATCGTCGAACTCTTGGGCCACGACGACATCGAGATCGCCACGGCCGGAACCGGGGCCGAGGCCCTCCAGCAGATGTTCGACCGGCCATTCGACTGCTGTGTCCTCGACCTGCGGTTGCCCGACATGACGGGATTTGAGTTGCTCGACAAACTGCAGGGCGAGCCCTCGCTGCGCGAGATTCCGGTCGTCGTCTTTACCGGCAAGGAGCTGAGCTCCGAAGAGGAGCAGCAGCTGCGGACGCGGGCCAAGAGCATACTCGTCAAGGGCGTGCAATCGCCCGAGCGGCTGTTCGACGAGACCGCGCTCTTCCTCCACCGGGTGGTCGAGCAACTGCCGGAGGCCAAGCAAAAGATGCTCAACCATCTCCATGGCTCGAACGAGATCCTCCGCCACCGCAAGGTGCTGATCGTCGACGACGACGCCCGCAATATTTTCGCCCTGACCACGATGCTGGAGGACCATCAGATGGAGGTGATCAGCGCGACGAGCGGGCGCCAGGCGATCGACCTCCTTGAGCAGCAACCGGGCATCGGCGTCGTCCTCATGGACATCATGATGCCCGGCATGGACGGCTACCAAACGATTCAGGAGATCCGCAAGGACCCCAAACACGTTGCGCTGCCCATCCTGGCGCTGACGGCGAAGGCCATGAAGGGCGATCGGGACAAATGCCTGGCCGCCGGAGCCTTCGACTATGTCGCAAAGCCGGTCAACACCAACGAGCTGCTTTCGCTCCTGCGGGTGTGGCTCTACCGCTGAGCGCGACCGGCGAGTGCGCCGATCCCGGTGACTGCGGCGCGACCCCCATGCGATCGAATCTGCCGGCCCGAATCCTGATCGTCGACGACGATCCGCGGAACCTGGATGCCCTGGAGAGTTTTCTCCAGTCGCCGGATTGTCAGCTCGTCCGGGCGCAAACGGCCGAGCAGGCGCTGCACGAGTTGCTCGACGGCGAGTTTGCCGTCATCGTCCTCGATGTGCGCATGCCGGGCATGACCGGCATCGAACTGGCCAATCTCATCAAGCGCCGGAAGCGCACCCAGCACATTCCGATCATCTTCTTAACCGCCTACCTGCAGGAGGACAAGGATGCGCTGGAGGGCTACGGCATTGGCGCGGTCGACTACCTGACCAAGCCGATCAATCCGCAGATTCTCAAGTCGAAGATCGGCGTTTTCGTCGATTTGTTTCGCAAGACCCGCGCGCTGGCGTCGACCAATGCCGCGCTGGAATTGGAGATCGTGCAACGGCAGAAGGCCGAGGACGCGCTGCGCCGGGCCAACAGCGAGCTCGAAGACCGGGTCAAGGCTCGCACGGCCGAGCTCATCCGAATCAACGATGCGCTGCGCGCGAGCGAGGCCCAGGCGATGACGGCGTCGCGGGCCAAGGACGATTTTCTCGCGGCGCTCTCGCATGAACTGCGCACGCCGTTGAACCCGGTGCTTCTGCTCGCGACGGAGGCCGCGCACAATCAGCGCTTGCCCGCGGAAACCCGCGCGGACTTTGAGACGATCGCCCGCAACGTCGCGCTCGAGGCCCGCCTGATCGACGATCTCTTGGACCTGACGCGGATAACCCACGGCAAGCTCGCGCTCGAAATGCAGCCGGTCGACATCCACGGGTGTCTGCAGGAGGTGCTCGCGATGATCCGAGAGGACATGGAGCAAAAGCAGCTCCGCCTCGTGCTTCGCCTGGACGCCCGGCGCAGCACGGTGCGCGGCGACGATACCCGGCTCAAGCAGGTGTTCTGGAATGTGATCAAGAACGCGGTCAAATTCACGCCGGTCGCCGGCCGGATCGAAATCGCGACCGCCCACGCGGCGGACGCCCCCCAGGTGACGGTCCGGGTGACCGACACCGGAATCGGTATGACCGCGACCGAAATCGCCCGCGCGTTCGAGGCGTTCGCGCAGGGCGACCACGCCGGTTCTTTGGCGACGCCTCAACTGGGGGGACTGGGCCTCGGCCTCGCCATATCGCGCATGATGGTGGACCTGCACGCCGGCTCCATCAGCGCGGCGAGCGACGGCCGCGATCGGGGAACCGCCATCACGATCACCCTGCCGCTCCTGCCGGTGGAGGCGCTCGGCGGACTGGCGGAGAGCCCCCCGCCGGGGCCGTTGGCGCCGGTCGCCCGGTTCGCCGATCGGCCCTGCCGGATTCTGCTGGTCGAGGATCACCCCTCCACCGCGCACACCCTGAGCCAATTGCTGGTCCGGCGCGGCTACCGGATCGTGGTCGCCAATAGTCTGGCGGGGGCGCGGGCGTGCGCCGAAAGCGAAATCTTCGACGTCCTGATCTCGGACATCGGCTTGCCCGACGGCACCGGCTACGCGCTGATGGCGGAATTGCGCCAGCGCCAAGGCCTGGTCGGCATCGCGATGACCGGCTACGGCATGCAGAAGGACGTCAACCGCAGTCGGGCGGCCGGCTTCTCGATCCAATTGACGAAGCCGGTCAGCATGCTCGCCTTGGACCGCGCTCTGAGCGACGTGGGCGCGGCGCAAACGTCGGGGCGGCCACCGTCTCCGGATTCGCCGGGGTGAGTCCGGGCGGCGCCGCGGAGCGCCGCGGCAGGGTAAAGGTGAATACGGTGGATTGTCCGCTCCGTCGTTCGTAGCCGCAGCGACCGCCTTGGAGCGACACCAGGCGATTCACGATGGCCAGGCCAAAGCCGCGCCCGGGTTCCCCGTGCAGATGATCGAACGGTCGAAACAGGCGATTGGCCAGGTCGGCGGGCAGCTCCGCGCCGCGGTTGGCCACCCAAAAACGGGTGGCCGCGTCGCGGAGATCCCAACCGAGTTCGATCGGCGCGGCCGGCTCGCCATGTTTGAGCGCATTCCGGATCAGGTGGCGCCAAATGGCCTCGAGCCAGGGCGCGGACCCCTCCACGACCGGCCAGTCGGGCGGCCGGCGGATGCGCTCGGCGCCGGCCGGATCGTCCTCGGCCAACCGGCGCACGACGGTCTCGATCACGGTGGCCATGGCGACCGGGCGCAGCGGCACCGGTTCGGCGGACGCATCGAGGACTTCGCTCACATGATCGATCAATTGGCAGGTTTCGGACAACGAGCTGCGGATCACCCCGAGCTGCGCCTTGACCGGCCGGGCCCGTCCGTTCAACAGCTCCTGGATCAGTTCGCAGCTGACGTTGATGCAATTGAGCGTGCCCAGCAAATCGTGCCGGAAGCGATGGGCGACCGTCTTCAGATCCCCCCGCAGGCGGAGATTTTCGCAGACCAGGTCGTGCTGCTGCAGGACAAAACGCATGATTCGCGCGAGTCCCGGCGCCGTGCAGTCCGCCCAGGGCACCGACTCGACCAGATCCGACGGGTTTTCCCCCAGGGCCACCACCGCCCAGCGCGGCTGGTGATCGCGATCGGCGGCCTGGGCCGCCCGGCCGATCTCGTCTTCGCTCTCGTCGGTCAGGATGAGCACCTGGCGGGGATGCCGCACCGTCGCGCGCATCGCCTCCGCCACGGTCGGCGCGGCGATGAAATCCACCTCGTCGAACAACGCCCGGGCCGCCTCTTGGGCGACGCTGCGCGCCGCGTCGGGAAGATGTACGAGAAAGACCGTGGCGTTTTTCATGGCGCGGGCGGGAAGGCCGGCATTTGCGGCCCGCAGGTGGGGTGCATGGATTCTGCCGTTAGGTGGGATCGTGGACGGGAACACCGAGCGGATTCGCGGAACGAATCGGAGCCGGAAATGGGAATCTCCCGGTCCGATACACCGGAGGCGCCGGGGAGCACGCTAGCCTATCTCGTTCGGTTGCTTTACTCAAGCGCCCCGGCGAATTTTTCCGCCGACCGCCTCGTGCCGCCAGGGTCATGGCGGGCGCCGCACGGCCGCGGTCCGCCTCGCCCGACGAAGCCGATGGATGGCCCGGTATCGCAAGGCGCGGATTCCGTCGTTTGGGAGGTCCGGCCGGGGCGATTTCGTCGAAGCCCGGCCGAGCGCCGGCTCCAAATCAAAAAAGCGCTTCGGGCCGTTTGCGAATTCGGAAGGCGCCATTATGGGTTATCGGGTGTCGATGAAAATCGTCGTTATCGATGATCACGCCTTGGTGCGCGACATGCTCATGAATGCGTGCCGGGATCTGCTGCCCGGCTCGCGGGTTCTCGGGGCGGCCGACGCGAATACGGGTTTGGCGGTGTGCACGGTTGAGCAGCCGGAGCTGATCATCCTGGATTTGGCGCTGCCCGATCGCGACGGACTGGCCGTGCTCGACGACCTGCTGGTCGCCTGCCCGGGCAAATGCAAGGTGATCGGCCTTTCCGGATACAGCGACGAGTTCACGATGCACCGGGTGCTGCGCTCGAAACTGCACGGATTCGTGGACAAGAAGGAGCAGACCGTTCAACAACTTGCCGCCGCCATCGCGGCGGTGATGGCCAACGAGCGCTACCTCTCCCCGGCCGCCAATCGGGCGCGGCTCGTGCAGCGCAACGACCGCCTGGCCTTCAACAAGATCCTTTCTGCGCGCGAACAGCACCTGCTCGGCCTGTTTGGCCGCGGCCTGAGCAACCAGGAAATCGCCGCGGTGGTGAAGCTGAGCGAACTGACCGTGCGCAACCACCGGTGCCGGACGATGGCCAAACTCGGCCTGCGCACCTCGGCCGAACTCGCCAACATGCCG